>CAZHCZ010000027.1:0-2774 GCA_964531635.1 uncultured Hyphomicrobiales bacterium
AGTGTTTTCTTAAAACGCGTTTCCTCAAGCTTCATTGTTTCGCCAATTAATGCCTCAGCCCGCACCAGTTCAGGAAAAGCCTGCCCCATTTGCGTAATTAAAGATGGCAACAGCTTATACATCATCGGCTCTTTAACGCCCATCATCTCAATATGTCGCATCGCGCGGCGCATAATACGGCGCAAAACATATCCTCGCCCTTCGTTCGATGGTAAAACCCCATCAGCAATCAAAAAACTAACACTGCGCAAATGGTCAGCAATAACTCGGTGCGAAACATTAAATTTACCCTTAACATCAACCCCACTAAATTGTGCCGAAGCCTCAATCAAGTCCTGCATCATATCGGTTTCATAATTATCATGGCTGCCCTGCAACAATGCCGACAACCGCTCTAAGCCCATACCTGTATCAATAGATGGCTTAGGCAAGTCAATACGGTTACCATCTGCCAAATTTTCATGTTGCATAAAAACTAAATTCCAGATTTCAATAAACCTGTCACCATCTTCGTCTTTCGACCCCGGAGGTCCGCCCCAAATATGCTCGCCATGGTCATAAAAAATTTCAGAACATGGGCCGCAAGGTCCAGTTTCACCCATTGTCCAAAAATTATCATTGGTTTTAATTCTAATGATTTTTTCATCAGAAATGTTCGCGACTTTTTTCCAAATATTTACAGCTTCATCATCGGTATGATAAACGGTTATTAAAAGCTTATCTTTATTAAGCCCATATTCTTTTGTCAAAAGTTCCCAAGCTAAAAATATTGCTTCTTCTTTAAAATAATCGCCAAACGAAAAGTTGCCCATCATTTCAAAAAAAGTATGATGGCGCGCTGTATAGCCTACATTATCAAGATCGTTATGCTTACCGCCAGCGCGCACACATTTTTGCGATGTTACTACCTTAGGGTATTTTGGGCTTTCTGCACCCGTAAAAATATTTTTAAACTGGTTCATACCCGCATTAGAAAACATTAATGTCGGGTCGTTCAAAGGAACCAAAGAACCAGATGGAAGTTTGTGATGTCCATTTTTTTCAAAAAAATCTAAAAATTTACTACGAATTTCATTTACTGTTGGCATTATTATCACTCATTTTGACCATACAACGGTTCTGATTGTTTAATATATAATGCTTATAACCAGTAATATCGCCCAATTCAATGTCAAAACAAAAAATACAAATATTCAAATTATTTGCTAGTTTTTAGCCAATGTTGAGCTTCTCAACATTATCATTGTCTTTGTCTTTTTTATCTTCACTTTTAGCGCCATTCAAACCCGCTTTTTCTTTAATAATTTTTTCAATAGTATCAGCAATTACAGGGTTTTCACGTAAGAAGTTCTTAGCATTTTCTCGCCCTTGCCCAATGCGTTGGCTGTCATAAGAGTACCATGAACCCGATTTTTCAACCACACCCTGCGCAACCCCCATATCCACCAATTCACCAAGCTTAGAAATACCTTCGCCATACATAATATCAAATTCAACCAATTTAAACGGCGGTGCAACTTTATTTTTAACAACTTTTACTCTGGTTAAGTTACCAACAATTTCGTCTTTTTTCTTAATGGCTGCACCTTTACGAATGTCCAACCGAACCGAAGAGTAAAATTTAAGCGCATTGCCACCCGTTGTTACCTCAGGGTTACCAAACATCACACCAATTTTCATCCGTAGCTGATTAATAAAGATGACCATAGTGTTGGATTTTGAAATACTGCCCGTAAGCTTACGCAACGCTTGGCTCATTAAACGTGCTTGCAAGCCTGGTAAGCTGGCACCCATTTCGCCTTCGAGTTCAGCGCGTGGTGTTAATGCAGCCACTGAGTCAATTACCAAAACATCTAGCCCGCCAGAACGCACCAAAGTATCGGTAATTTCTAAAGCTTGTTCGCCATTATCTGGTTGCGATATTAGCAGTTCATCTAAGTTTACCCCAAGTTTTTTAGCGTATATTGGGTCAAGAGCATGTTCGGCATCAATAAATGCACACACACCTCCCTGTTTTTGTGCTTCAGCGATAATATGTAAGGTTAAAGTTGTTTTACCAGATGATTCAGGCCCAAAAATTTCGACAACACGACCCTTTGGCAAGCCGCCAATTCCAAGGGCAATATCTAAGCCAATAGACCCAGTAGGAATTGATTCAATTTCGACAATTTGCTTATCTTTACCCAATCTCATAATTGAGCCTTTACCAAAGTTCTTTTCAATCTGCCCTAGAGCTGCTGCTAATGCTTTGTTCTTATCCATCTTACTTTTCCTTTACCCAAATGTTATAATAAATTAAATGTACTCTTTTTGTTCCATAATGTCAACCCCACATAACATACTGATATTTAAGTAAAAATAAAATATGTTCTAATTTTGTTCACGAATACGAATCAATCTTCCGTTAAATACTGTTTAACCGTTTCCGCTAGTTTTTTAAGACCAACAGGTTTGGGTAAAAACCCAACTTTAGCATTTTCTGCAATTTGGTCCCGATAAACTTCTTCGGCATAACCTGACATAAATATAGTGGTAATTTTTTTATACTTTTCGGGTAGGTTGTTATACATCGTTGGTCCGTCCATTTCGGGCATCATAACGTCCGATATAATCAAATCCACATTGCCTTTAAAGTTTTCTAAAACTTCCAAAGCTTCAACTCCATTTTCGGCTTCAAGCATATCGTAGCCTCGCGCTTGCAATGCCCGTACGGCAAAACTGCGCATACCTTCCTCGTCATCGACCAACAATATAGTGCCTTTACCCGAAAGGTC
>CAZHCZ010000027.1:2790-3073 GCA_964531635.1 uncultured Hyphomicrobiales bacterium
TTCTTTCTATATTGATTGTTTATCTGTTTTATTTCGTCATCACTAGGGTATTCACGTGGTAAATAAATATCAAACCTTGTCCCCTCACCCACTTTGCTATCAACATATATATAACCTTTAGTCTGCTTAATAATGCCATAAACAGTCGACAGCCCAAGCCCTGTGCCTTTGCCAACATCTTTGGTGGTATAATAAATTTCAAATATTTTTTTCAACACCTCAGGCGGCATTCCTGTTCCTGTGTCTTGAACGCTAATTCTTACATAATCTTGGTTGACCATTT
>CAZHCZ010000027.1:3109-21167 GCA_964531635.1 uncultured Hyphomicrobiales bacterium
CATGAGCGGATACATTATTAGTTCGAATGGATATCTCACCACCCTTAGGCATAGCGTGGCTTGCATTCACCACTAAATTAACCATCACCTGCTCAAGTTGGTGATTATCCACCTTTACCAAGCCTAAATCGCGCCCATGGTAAAGGCTAATCGTAACATTATTGCCCTTAAGCTGGTTTAATAATACATTCACATCCTCAAGCAAATCCGACAATATTACCAAAGCAGGGCGCATGGTTTGCTGGCGCGAGAAGGCCAATAATTGCAGCACCAGACCCGCCGCTCTGTTGGCGTTGTCCTTAATGACCATAAGGTCAGGAAAGCTAGGATCAGAGGGTCCAATATCCGATAATAGCAACTCGCAATTACCCAAAATAGCATTCAATACGTTGTTAAAATCATGAGCAATTCCTGCTGCCAACTGCCCAATCGCCTGCATTTTTTGCCCTTGCGAGAATTGCGCTTCAAGTGTTCTTTGTTGTGTTGTATCGAATACATAAACAATCATCTGAATGGTGTCATCATCAGCACTCTCCTCACCAACTCTAACTCTGTTAAAAAACAATTGCCCGCTATGACGCTCATCTTTTCCACTAGAAAAATCAATCGGTATGGCTTCAATTTTACCAACCATAGCTTGTTCAAGCGCACGTTTTATAGAGTGTTTACTGCTCTCAGAAACCAATTCAACCAATTGGTTATTAACAACTTTTTTTTCTCTAAACATATCTATAAATGCAGGGTTGGCCGATAATATATTACCGTTTACATCCAACGCTGCCATGCCCTGTGGTGCATAATTAAAAAACCGTGAGAATAAAATATCAGCATTGGCATTGGCTATGTCATCGGCGCTCACTTTGGGTATAATGAATGAATTGGTATTCTTCATATTTCCATTTTCGACCTTAAGTCGATGAATGATTTTAGCGGCAAAACTCTGCCCATCTGTTTTAAAAAAGTCAATAAAAGTAGTTTTATCGACATTAATATTGGCATTTTTTTCAGTATATTGATTTTCATAATTAAAAACCATAGCGCCATTATCACCAACAATATTATTAAGTTTACGCCCTTCGAAATCAGCACCCGCTTTGCCACCAAGCCACTGCGCCAAAGTGCCGTTCATAAAGGCAATTTCACCATCAGGTTTGCTCGATAAAAAACCGATAGGCGCATCTTCCAAATAATCTATAGTTTTTTTAAGTTTATTAATTATCATTTCTTGGCGGTCAGAGCGGTTAGAAATATCCTGAATTTGCCACAATGCCCCCCCTTTAAAATTACCCGATACAACTTTACTTACATGCCCCGAAACCCAAAGCGACTTACCACTTTTTTGTTCCGCCGCCGACTTTAAGCGCATTTCAGCATAATAACTTTGCCCACCTTTTGCTGCATTGGATAGTTTATACAATTCTCCATTGGCTTCAACATCGCTCAAAAGCGCAATTTCAGGAGCATTTTTACCATTATCTTCATTGTCACTAACCAACATAGAAAGCTTTATATAAGCATCATTCGAATAAACGACCGAGCCATCATTAGCCGTAATAACAATGGCATCTTTTAACCCATCGGCAACCCCTGCAAAGTCGGGGGTTAAAACATCGGGAGAGCCAAATCGTGTATAACCCGCAATAAACAACGCCAGCCAAACCAAACCAAATACACCTGTAAAGGTTAAAATAATAGTAAATATCAAATCATATTGTAGATCAAAATATAGCACCGCCAATACAGCAATTAGGCTTAAAAGCCACACAAAGACAATAAAACCCCAGCCGCGCTTTTTATAAGCACCAGATTGCCCAAGCAATTGTTCATAATTCGATTTATCCATAAAATATCACCTTAGTTTCTAACCTTATTCATATCACTGCATCTTACCCTTTAGACGCATCACATAACCAATAACCTGCGCCACGGCTTTAAAATGTTCCGCGGGCACTTCATCTTCGAGCTCAATAGTGGCATATAATGCTCGTGCCAATGGCGGGTTTTCAACAATAGTCACATCATGTTCTTTTGCAACCTCACGAATACGCAATGCAACATTATCAACACCTTTCGCAATGCAAATTGGCACTTGCATAGTCTCATCATATTTTAAAGCAATAGCATAATGTGTAGGGTTGGTAATTACCACAGCAGCCTTTGGCACTTCAGCCATCATCCGCCCGCGAGCGCGTTCCATACGCAATTGGCGAATTTTACCCTTAATTAAAGGGTCGCCTTCCATTTGTTTATGCTCATCTTTTATTTCTTTAAAGCTCATACGTTGTTTTTTTGTCCATGTTTGTTTTTGGAAAAAGAAATCAGCCAACGCGATAGGTGCCATTGCCAATACAGCAACAATAAACACTCTTACCGCCATATCCCAAATAATAATTAGCAATTCCTCTAAATCAATCTGAACAAGCCCAATAAGTATTTCTTTGCTCGGCCAAATCGCCCAAATAATAAAACTTGTGACCACAACCAACTTAAACAAGCCAATTAAAAAATTCATAGCCGATTGGCTAGAAAACAGCCGCTTAACCCCTTGAATCAAAGATATTTTACTAATTTTAGGTTTAATTTTTTCAGTGGTTAACAAGGGTTTATGCTGAACTAAATTGCCCGCAATACCTGCAACCACAAACAATAAAAAGGGCAAACCCATAATTGCGCCAACACCCATAATAATTTGTTTTGTAAGCGTTAAAATGCTAGCTTCATCAACCAAAATATCATGTGGAATGGCAATAAACCGTCGCATTTCACCAAGAACTTCACCACTCACATTTCCTGCCATAACCGAAATCGCCAAAGTGGCAGCAATCAAGCCAAAAAAAATGTTTACCTCTTGGCTTTTAGCAACGTCGCCCTTTTTAAACGCATCGTCAATTTTTTTCTGGGTGGGTTCTTCGGTTTTTTCGCCACTGTCATCATCAGCCATAACAAACCCCATTAAAAAGATTTATTGTCATATCACAAACCCCTGCATCATTACCTCAAACTTGTCTAAAAACCACATTAACATAGCGCCAATAAGCAACATAAGTAACAACAATCCGATGGCAATGTTTGCGGGCATAGCCACAAAGTAAATTTGTACTTGCGGCATTAATTTCGATAAAATCCCCAACCAAACATTAAACAAAATACCATATAAAATAAATGGAGCAGACAATTGCATAGCCAAATAAAAGCTAGATGCAATGCTATCCATCGCCATTTTAGCAAAGTCGCCAATCGGTAAAAACCCTGATGACCCACTCGGGAAAAGCACATAGCTGTCAATCATCGCCTTAAAAAACAACTGATGCAAGCCAGTGGCAAAAATCAACGTCACTGCTACTAAATTTAACATGGTTGCAATGTAAGGCACTTGAACCCCTTGGGTTGAGTCAAAATTCATAGCCGAACCCAAACCAATTTGCATGGCAATAATTGTTCCCGCTATTGCCAAAGAACTCATAAACAATTTAATAGATGCACCAATAAACAAACCTATCAAAATTTCTTGAATCAGCACTAAAAACACACCGCTTAAACTCGGAGGAATATTAGCAAAATTAACACTTAAAATCGGGTAAAATACCAAGGTTAATAACAATGCAAATACCAAACGAATACGCGCGGATACGTAGTTTTCTCCAATACCAGGTAAGAGCATAATAATCGCCCCAATACGGGCAAAAATAAGCAAATAGACAAATGCCAATTGTGGTAAAAACTCAATAGTCATCTTATAGCGCTCCACCAACGATAACAATATTTTCCACGGTTTTTATCATAAAAGTAGCAAGCGTGCCTGCAATAAAGGGGAGGAATAAAACCAAGGCAAAAAATATTGCAATAATTTTTGGTACAAATACTAAAGTCATTTCTTGAATTTGTGTCAAAGCCTGAAATAAAGCAATCACTAAACCCACCAATAAAGCAACAATCATTAAAGGTGCCGACATTAATAGCATCGTAAAAATTGCATCCCGTGCATAATCGAGTATTTCAGCACCATTCATTTTGCAACCTATAGTTAGTTTTACGCATAGCTTGAGGCAATCCCTAAACAGGCATTCTTAATATATCCTGATAAGCAGAAATAACCCTATCTCTAACTGAAACCAGCGTTTGAACCGCGACTTCAGTTTCTGCTACAGCAGTAACTACATCAATAACATCAACCTTACCGACAACCTGAGACATCATTTTATCATCGGCATTCTTACCCGTGCTAATAATCTGGTTAACCGTATCCGAAACCATATCACCAAAATTACCATCGGTTTTTGCACCATTGTCTAATAGGCTGTTGGCTTTGCTTTCATTGCCCGAAACCGAATTTAGGGCGTTCTGATAAGCTTGGTTGCCTTGCATAGTGTTTGAAATCATAATTATATCTCACTTAGTTTTAAACTTTTAAGCCCGTAAAATATCAATGGTACGGGTTAGCATTTTACGGCTCGATGTAATAACATTCAAATTGGCTTCATAACTGCGCTGTGCCTCGCGCATATCGGCCATTTCAATCAATGTGTTGACATTCGATAATTTAATATAACCCTGCCCATCTGCAGCAGGGTGGCTCGGGTCATATTTCAAGCTAAACTGCGCTTGGGGTTGTAATATCCGACCAGGCATAACCACATTGGCATTAAGTTCACGGTCAAACTCCTGCTTAAAGGTCGATATTTTACGCTTATAAGGGTCACCACCAGCAGTAGACGCGGTCGATTGCGCATTGGCAATATTCTCCGAAATAACTCGCATACGGCTGCTCTGAGCCCGAAGACCAGTAGCCGCAATACCAATAGATTTAAAAAGTTCCATAATATCTTAACCTCTATTTACCAAGCGCTGTTTTCAATAATCGAATAGATTTGCTGTATAGCGCAGTCGTTGTCTGATAATCTATTTGGTTCTCGGCAAGCTTCATCATTTCGTCTTCCAACACAACAGAATTGCCCGATGGCGTAACTTCCCAGCTTTTAATATTTTGCGTTTCGCCAAGCCCACCATTTGCTTGCCCAACCTGTATATGCATTTTATTGGTTTGCTTTAAAGCCCCAGAGCTTTGCCCACCACGCCGTTGTTGTTGCAACATTTCCTTAAAGTCGGGTGTTGCCATTTCCTGCGCTTCATACCCAGGTGTATCGGCATTGGCAATATTTTCAGCCAACACAGCTTGGCGCGCTTGCTGCCATTGCATGCGCGATTTTAATAGCGAAAATATTTGCAAATTCTCAATCAAATTCAACTCCTGCCTCTTAAAAAGCAAATCATTCCCTTAAAGACTCTCCGCATTTCCGAATCTTTAACTAGGAATATTTTGCCCTGCTTATGGTTAACATCTTATTAAGCATTTGCAAATCTTTTATTTTAACATCAAATTACAACCATAATTGCCTACTAAATTAATGTTTTATTAACCTTTCGCTATCAAGCAGAATCAGTTATATATCATAAAATTAAATCAAAGAGGATATTATGGAAACCCTAGACTACTTATATTATTTCGGCGTTTTAGCAGCACTTATTATTGTCATGTATATCATACTTGCTATTTTCAAAAAAATAACCCAAAATAAATCCCGCTCGACAGCACAAGGTGCCAATATTTTCGACACCAAATCCAGTAGCCTATTTATCCAAGAAGTCCTGCCAATAGACCAAAAAAACAAAATAATAATCTTAGGGCGCGATAACCTACGCCATGTTATATTATTAGGCGAAAATCATTCCAACCTAATAGAAACTGTAACGCCCGAGCAGTTAGAAAACACCCATAATTTATCTGGAACCCCCCTAAATAAAGCAACATTAACTGCCCCCGTCATGGTCAACGAACCACCCGAGCCCGATTTAGGCAATATTACCCCTGAAGAAATAACTGACGAGCCAGTACTGCCCACACCCAGTAAAGACAGCCCAAACGCCAAACCAGAGCAAGACGGCCCATCAATAGAAGAAGCCGAAAACAAAGCCTAAAATATGCAGCAACTAAAACAGCAGTTTAAAAAGCACTTTCGAAAAATTTTAGTGATAGCGCTGCCTTTATTCTTGGCACTACTCTTAACGGCTTTAAGCGCGGGCAAAGCCTATGCCGATAGTCATTTAACAATTTCATTTGGCGAGGGGATGGGCTTAACCGAACAAGCTATCCAAATCATCGCGCTTATTACAGTTTTGTCGCTCGCCCCGTCAATTTTGGTAATGGTAACCTCTTTCACCCGCATAGTCATCGTTTTGTCACTATTACGTACAGCTATGGGCGTGCAAACTTCGCCGCCAAACTCAGTAATCATCAGCCTTGCGCTTTTCCTAACCGCCTTCATCATGGCGCCTGTATTCGAAAAATCCTACGAAGTGGGCATAAAACCTTTAACCGAAGGCACAATGGAACTACAAGAAGCCTACGAAGCCGCCATAGTGCCATTTAAACAATTCATGGCAGCCAATGTCCGCGATAAAGATTTGCAGTTGTTTCTCGATATAGCCAACGAAGAAGCCCCCGAAAGACCAGAAGATGTAAACACCGTAACCCTAATCCCCGCGTTTATGATAAGCGAACTGCGCCGCGCCTTCGAAATCGGCTTTTTAATATTTGTCCCCTTCATAGTCATCGACATGGTTGTAGCCTCAGTCCTAATGTCTATGGGTATGATGATGCTTCCCCCAGTCATCATCTCCCTGCCCTTCAAGCTCATATTTTTCGTCTTAGTCGATGGTTGGAATCTTATCACAGGCAGCCTAGTACAAAGCTTCGGCTCAAATCTAGTCCCCTCTTAGGCACTTCCGCACGCCTATTTTTTCAAATTAGCCCTGCACAACCACTTTGCACCCACATATCCATTTATTCACAATATAATCATCAACGCAACAAAACGCCCCTTACTTCATACTCACAAATTAAATACACCCTAAACAAACTCTACATTTCGTCACCCACCAATAACCCGCAGCATTTCAGTGAGCGCGAGTGCAGCCTAAGCTATGGGAAGCCGTTGGACGACGCGCGGCAGGCAAGCGCTTAAGCGCGCACGCAAGTGCTAACAAGGAGGTGTAGCCGACTGTATAAATGCAAGAACCCACAGCATTTCAGTGGGCGCTAACTTTCTTATGCGTTATTTGTATTTTAGTTAACATTCAAACCATAGATACTTCAAAGAGTTCACCCCTAGCCTCTATCGCGAATATCCTTCGCTTCATTATCTCTATAGTCCGAAATAAAGTCTTTTAACATATCAATTTCAGCAACTTCTCGGGCTAATTTTCTAAATCCAACCGCGTCAGTTCTGTCTTCATCGACCACCAAGTTAAATGGTGCGGCATGCGCTGTGTTTTCCATCTTGCCTATATATTGATTGCGCAACCGCGCTAACGAAACTGTGTCATTTGCCATCTTATAAGCAATAGCACTGCGCAATAATATAAGCCGTTCAAAGTCGAGTAAAGGCGTATCACCTTGCCACTTATTCAAAATCATAGCCTCAAATTCTTCGCCCGCTTGTTGCCAAAACCCACCTCGCCAATAAGCTTCAGATCTTATAACCAAAACATCTCTACCAGAATAACCTTCGAGCCGTGTAATAGCCGACTGAATACGTCCAATTTCTACCAATGCTCGTGCTTCTAACAAATCACGTTTCCGAATTATGTGTTTAGGCATGTTGGCAGTACGCGATTTTGCAATGGTCTGAATGGTTTTTGCAGGCTGATAATTTAACAATTGAACCATAGCCAATTTCGATGCCACATCCGCCCTAGCAATGCCGTCCAAACGGTTGTTAACTTGGTGTTCAAGCAGTTCAATGGCTTGGTCGAGCAAATCGACATCAATCAACCTATCGGCCAACAGCCTAATCATTTCATCGCCTCTGCGCCCAATGGGGGTTAGTTGTCTAAAGTCATAAAACAAGCTCAATGCTTTAAATGGCGGCATTTCACTGGCCTTACCATTTAAATATAAGGCCTCGAACACTTCAGACATATATTGTGCCGCCTCGCGCCCCACTTCATTATCGTCAAATTTCGATGAAACCCGTTTAAGCATAACCAGCCCTTCACGATAATCCCCTTTATCCATATATAACTTGCCTAAATTCATGCTGTTTTTTTGCTCAATTTCATCGCCACGCCAAATTACAATGTTGCCATTTAATTGATCAATCGCTTCATCAATTTTAATCATTCCTGTCTGATATTTCAAAACACTTAAATAACCACTGGCTTCGGCTGTTATTGGGCGAACATCATACTCAACCGATTTTTCAAAACGCGAAATAGCTTCGCCTATTTCATCATTCAAACGGCTAGACTGTGCCATTAGCAACCAATATTTTGCTTTTTGATGGTCAGTTTCCATTACGTTTTCAAGCATAATTAAATGCTGTTGCGCAACATTTAAGTTGGGTATATTTAAGGCCGCTTCAATAGCGGCAATTAAAAAGTCGGCTTCCATACGTGGTGGCAATTGCGCCAGTAAATCAATAGATGCGCCAAATTCTTTTAACGATTCTTGATACGCCCCAGTTTTAGCCAAAGCATAGGCTCTAAACATTGTCGTTGTTCTATTCTTGCGAATAGCAACAGCGCTAAGCGTATTCATAGCTTGTTTATATTTGCCCGCAAGAACCAATGCCGCACCTTCAAGGCTTTTAAACCGCGCTTTGTTCGCAGTAGCGGGGGATTTATATTTTTCAAACGCCAACATGCCTAAAGCTTCGTCTGGCATCTGATAAGACAATAAAAGTTCGACCATTTCTAACCGATAAATAGACCTTTTTTTATCATTTTCAGCAATGTCAATAAGCTTATTAAGCTTAGCACGTCGACCGATAAATTTAGCCGCATCGGTCTGAATATCCATAAATTCAATAGAGCTGGGTAGCCTTATATTGCCCACATTTAATATATCAAATTTACTAGAATCTCCTTTAGCAACGGTTATCGACAAGCCATTACGGCTCGAAACAACCACTTGATCAAAGTTAGAGGACACATTCAAGTCATCCGAAAGCGCCTGAAATACTAAGCCATGTATGGTTGGTAAAGCCGCAAATTCAACAAAGTTATGAGTTTTAAGCAATCCACGGGCAGGACCTTTTGCGGTCACAACAGCAATTTTATCACCAAGTGCCTCATCAACAAACCAATGTACTTTACCAGCATTTTTTAAGTTCATCTGCACAATAGCATGACCATTTTTTTTATGTTCTCTTTGTAGCTTCAAGACCTTGGTATTCATTAAAACCAATTCCCCGATAGTCAATACCCAGTCCGAATTCCTCGCGCCTATACTGCTTAAAAGACGTTCATTTAACTTAAGGCGCACAGTCGTTGCATTGTCAATAACCCGAACATCATGCACCTTAATCAGTTCAGGGGCAATCTCTTCTAATTCACTAATGTCAAAGTCGATCTTCTTTTCAAAAACCAACCAAAATAGTTTATCACGTTCAAATGCGGCAATAGCTACATCCTCTTTAAACGGAAAAACAATATGATATTCCCTGTTTACGCGAACCGCCTCCACAACAATCTTTTCATCATCAGCAATAATTTTTTTATAATTTTTTTTAATCTCAGGCGCATTGCTTTTTTGTTCACCCCTTAATTTATCCGAGAGTGATTTATTAGATAAATTATCAGGCAAGTCAGTGTTAACCTTAATAGGTTTTTCATCATCATATTCAGCTTTTTCAACCGAGATTTCCACAGATTCACTCGCCTTAATCACATTCGGGTTATTGGCTTTCGACGCAATTTTTTTAACATCATCTGGTAATTTTTCTGCAACTACAGGTGTGGGCTTATTTTCATTTTTGGCAGGTTCTAATTTTTTGTTCAATATTTCTGGTTTATTTTCATTTTTAGAGTCCGCCAAGAACCTAATTTCATTGCGCCCATTGTCTACTTCGTCAGCTTGCTCATCAACAATTTGGCTTTTTACTAGCCCGCCTTGTTCGGCAATATCGCTGTCCTTAATGGTTTCATTTAATCGTTTTATCTGCTCATTGTCTCCGCTCGACAAATCAACAACAAACCCCATTCCCTCCTTAAACCCACGCACATCGGTATTGGGTGCAACGGTTAAGTTTACTACCAGTTCAGTGCGGGTCACATTATAGTCAATTTTACGCAAATATTTAGGTGGTGTGGTTTTTAAATCTTTAATAATTGGCTTCGCATAACGGTTAAATCGCAAAGTAATAACTTTGCCATTTCGCTCCATTTTGGTTTCGACTTTCACTTTCCAGTCAAAAAACAAACGGGTGAATGTCGGCAATTCACCGAAGCGCACCAAAAGTTGGTTTTTCTTCTTCTTTAATTCACGTTGTAATATTTTTTCCTGTGCAGCAATTGCGGCTTCTTCTGCACGTGCAGCAAGTTCGTCCATCACATCTTCTGGCAAACTTGGCGGTGCGCCTTTCCAATTTTTGGGTAAAAGGTCTATAAATAGTTTTTCGCCAGCTTCAATTTTGTTAATTCTAATTTCTTGTGCCAATGCCAATCGAACAGCAGTTTTGTTGGGGTCAGCTCTTGCGATAATAACATAATCGCTTATCCTATCGGCAATTTCAGCAACATTTACATCTACTTTTTCATTAAAATTAACAACCAAAACCCCATCAAGCATTTCAAGTTTATAATTGGGCATAGTATCAAAAATAAAAATAAGTCGCCCATATCCTTCACCAGATTGAGCCTTTACTTGTGCAGTATTTTCCGCCAATGCTGGCAGGCTACTCAATAAAATGAAAGCAAATACAACACAGACCCTAAGAGTACCTGTCCATAAACGTTCAGAAAAAAGCTTAAACCATTGAAAAATTTGACCAATATACACAAATCACCCTTAAAACGCTCAAAAAAATTAATAACCATAAAAGTTAAAATTTATGACTAATAGCATTAACAGCTCAAGGTTAATTCTTAACTAATTTACAAGGTTTCAGCCGTTAGAATAACTATTCTAAATTAAGCTTCGGCAATTCGGTTGTTGAATTTTCAGGTTTAGATGCCTCAAGGTCCTTAACGCTTAACTCTAAAGGCGGCTGTGCAAGCCGTATCGTTAAGGCTCTCGCGGCCTTCATATCCATTTTTGCTAAAATAGGCGCTAATTTTTTAATACTCATCGAACGGGTAATTTTTTCCATAATCGATAAATCTAAGATAGATAGAATATTAGCAGCGTCTTTGGGTTTCATCGCTTCATATGTTTTAACCAAACTTACAAATCGGTTCGCTTCTTTTTCATTCACTTCGCCTAATTTTTCTTTAACCGCCGCTTCAAGCACTTGTAATTTTTCAATTTTTTCGTCCAATTGTTTTTCGGCTGCTTCTAGTAATTTGGCCTGTAAATCAATTTTTTTCTCGCGTTTATCCAATAAATCACGACGGCTTTTTAAGCTTTGCAACAATTCAATTTCCGAATTTGTAAAACTTTGCACAAGCCCTTTTTTTTCTCGGTTTAATAGCAGTTGGTCAACATTTCTTTTGTCTTCTTCTGCCTGTTTTTTTACTTCATCTCCAGCAGTAACATCTTCAACCATATCTTCAGGAGTATCTTGTGCCGCCAACACCTCAGTAACACCGATAACAATTGGGCTTTGGTCAAACACAATCGAAATCACCTTAATAGCCAGCACCGAAAACATTATTAAAATAGTAAGCGGAAATAAACGCATAATATATTCACTCTAAATTTTGGTTGCTTAATTTGAATCAACAAACCAGAGCAACATTTTGTTTTAATTAAATTATCTTGTTTTGTTTAGCCTATCAAACATACTTTTTTTTGTTTTGGGTGTAGGCTGATTGCCCATTCTTTGGCGTGTAATATTTTTGTTTTTAGCCAATTCACGGTTTTCATTTTCCGAATACCGCCCAGCCATTTCATTTAAGCTAAAGCTTTTATTTGAACTTCTAACCCGCCCCATTTGCCCTGTATTATGTCGTGCATTCTTTTGTAATGAAGGTTGTATTTGACGCTCCGCCATAGCTACACCACTGTTAGATTGTCGCCTTTTCGCCTCAATAGCATTCAATGCCTGCTCCCGCCGCTCCAATGCAATTTGTTTATGTTCTGCTGGCAAATTTCGTCCCAAATTTGCAGTGTTTTGCTGGTTATGAATAATTGGGTTGGGCAAGCTTTGTTTTTTCTTAGCAACTTTTTCCAAAGTTTGGTCTGCAAAGTTCTTTGCTCTATTTTGCGCAACAATAGGCGGCGGTACATTTCTTAAATTGTCACTAATTGGGGGTATGTTGTGTAAGTTTCCACCGCTTAATCCGCCTGAATGCAAGCTCGCCTGCTCTAATAAATATTTAAGCTCCTCAGTGACCGAGCGTGCTTGTTTTAAGTTGCCAACAAGCCCGTGCTCGGCGTCACGTACGGTTAATTTCAAGCCCTGTATAGCATTTTGAGCATTGTCAGTCGCATGGTTAAGTTCCATCACCACGGCTTTAAAGCCATCGCCACCGCTTCTTAACATTTTAAGTTTTTTATTAATGCTATACATATAAATTAGGCAAGCAACTAACAAAACCCCCATTAGGGCTTGTAAAAAGTTTGCAATGTTTAATATTTCCATATCCTAAAGCGCTCCCAATTCAATTCTCAAACTAAACTATTTTCGAACTGTCTTCCTCTTTATTTGGCTCTCCCAGAGAAAATTCAGTCTTCCGTCCTTTTAAAGAACTGTTAAGTGAAACAGCAATATTATCGGCTTTACGTCCCATTTTTCCAGTTAATAGGTCAATTTGACCACAGCGTAAAATAATATCACTTTTTTCATGTGCATTAAGCATTAAGGTTTGTCCAACTTCAAAGTTCATCGCTTGTCCAAGTGGCATTTCAAATTCATCCAAAACGGCTTCAACTTCCAATTCCGAACGCCAAATCTCACCTGCCAAATGGTTTTCCCAAATGTCATCGCGTCCAAATTTTTCACCCATAAACCCTTGCAATAACAAGTCACGAATGGGTTCAAGGGTGGCATAAGGCAACATAAGTTCAATATGCCCGCCCCTATCTTCCATATCAATTCTAAGTTTTACCAAAATTGCTGCATTTTGTGGGCGAGAGATTGCGGCAAATCGTGGGTTGGTCTCAAGCCTATCCACTTTAAAGTTTATTTTAGAAATTGGTTCAAAAGCAACTTTAGCATCGGCCAAAATCACTTGAATCATGCGTTCAACCAGCATGGTTTCGATGGTTGTATAGGGTCTGCCTTCAACCCGCATAGAATTAACACTGCGCCGCCCACCAAGCAATACATCAACAACAGAATAAATCAAATTGCTATCAACGGTCAGCAAACCAAAATTATCCCATTCTACCGCCTTAAATACCGATAAAATCGCAGGTAAGGGAATGGAATTCAAATAATCTTCAAACCGTATAGAGGATATATTATCGAGCGAAACCTCAACATTATCCGATGTAAAAGTCCGCAAGCTGGTGGTCATTAAGCGCACCAAGCGGTCAAACACAATTTCCAACATCGGCAACCGTTCGTACGATACCAATGCCGAGTTCACAATAGACTCAACACCATGCTTTTGATTGTCAATCAAGTCATTGGGGTCAAAGCCAAGCATTCCGTCAATTTCTTCTTGGTTTAAAACCCGTTCAGTAGCAGAGCGTGACTGATCATCTTCATCAGGTTCATCCATCATAGACGCCCACTGCGCGGCTACATCTTCGTCAAACGTCCCGCCTTCGCCTTCAACTTGCTCCTGAAGCGCTGCGCCCCAGTCGGCCGACAGATCTTCAATTTCTTCGTCTCCGCTATCAGTTTCAGACATTTATAGCCACCTATTGTACAACAATTTTCTTAAACAAAATTCCATTAATTCTTTCTGGTGCGATAATTAAGTTAATACGTTTAAGCAATTCTTCTCTTAACCTAAATATTCCCATAGACCCTTCAAGGTCTTTCGGCGATAATTCACGCAAATATGTTTGGAACAAATCTTCAATTTGTGTTTTAGCATTAATAATAACTAAAACATTAATTCCTTCTTCATATTCAACACTCACTTGCAACTTTAAATAGCGCACCTGCCCTGCATCTGCTTGTAAATTAATCAACATTTCTTTCATGTCGTAATATTGGTAGACAATTTTTGGTTCAGGTGGCGCTGTGTTTTTATCGCCCTTAGCAACAGTAGTTTTGCTGTCAAACATTCCCATAAAATACGCGCCTGCACCACCGCCGCCAATAAGCAACAGTAGAACTGCAACAATAATAATAATAAGTTTTTTCTTGCCACCTTTTTTCTCAACAACACCCTCTTCTTCGGCATCATCAATAGCCTCTTCATCTTCCGTCATAAACATTCTCTCTTAAATATAGTGCCTCTATATATTGTCTTATCTATCCCTTATGACAGATTCGCCAATACTTAAAAATTTATTTCACCTATATTTTACATAAATTATAGTTAACAAAGTCTTAACTCACCTACAAATCGGCAAAAATTGCCCTGTAAAAACTGCCCTTTACGCTAGCGGTTTATCTAAAATCTTCGTAACTTATTGTTTTTATTAAATAAAAAAACTGGCACGCATACTGCATATTGAATGGCGAATAAATAAAATAAAAACAGGCTGAAACTATGGAAAACGCATTAAGGATAGGAATTTCTCAACAGATGGCACTAAGACGCCAACTTTCGACCGTTGCCAACAACTTAGCCAACATGAATACGACAGGTTTTAAAGCCGAAAACCTTATTTTCCAAGAACATATAATGCCTGTCGCCAAAATGGACAATAAAAATCCAAATTCAGGTAGAATGTCTTATGTGTCCGACCCGACATTAATGCGTAACTTTAGCCCAGGCAGTATGCAAGTTACCGATAACCCGCTCGATGTTGCTATTAACGGCAAAGGTTGGTTTAGCGTACAAACACCCGATGGCAACCGCTACACTCGTAATGGCAACTTCTCTCTCAATAACCAAGGTCAATTGGTGACTATGTCAGGTTTGCCAGTATTAACCGATGGTGGGACAATTAATTTCGCCCAAAGTGAAACCGATATAAGCATTGCCCGCGATGGTACAATTTCAACCAACCAAGGTGTTAAGGGCAAATTGCTCATCGCTATATTCGACAATGAGAGCGCATTAAAAAAGCAAGGCGGCAACTTGTTTAGTGCCTCGACCGAGCCACAAGTGTCAAATGTAGTGAATTTAGCCCAAGGAATGCTAGAAAAATCTAATGTCGAACCCATAGCACAAATGACAAAAATGATAGAAATTCAACGCGCCTATGAGCGCACTGCAAACATGCTTAAAAAAATGGCAGATCTTAAAACCAATGCCATAAATAAATTAGCGCAAGTCGCCGCATAAAGGAAAAGTAAAATGAAAGCATTAAACACAGCCGCAACAGGCATGATGGCACAACAATTAAATGTCGAAGTCATCTCAAACAACATTGCCAACATGCGAACCACAGGCTACAAGCGCCAGCGGGCAGAGTTCCAAGATTTATTATACCAAAACCTACGCCGCCAAGGTTCAAGCACTGCGGCTAATGGCAGTACAGTGCCTTCAGGCATTCAAGTTGGTGGTGGTGTTAAAACAGGCGCGACTTACCGCATTATGTCGCAAGGCAGTTTAGCATTTACCGAAAAAGAACTCGATGTGGCTATTCGTGGCGAAGGGTTTTTCCAAATCGAAATGCCCAACGGGCAAACAGGCTACACACGTGATGGCACGTTCGAACGTGATGCAGAAGGCAATATGGTTACACTCGATGGCTATGCGGTCATTCCCAACATTGTGATTCCCGACAATACCCGCGATATTTCCATCGGCAAAGATGGTACAGTAGAAGTTTTCTTAGATGATGACACAGCCGCAACCAATGTTGGTCAGATAACCTTAGCGCGTTTTGCCAATAAGGCAGGGTTAGAATCTATAGGCGACAATCTCTTACTCGAAACACCATCATCAGGTCCCGCTAATGTTGCCACCGCAACCAGTGCAGGCACAGGCAGTATTTTACAAAATTTTGTCGAACAATCTAACGTTAATGCGGTGCAAGAAATTTCCAGCTTGATAACCGCCCAACGGGCATATGAGATGAATTCAAAAGTCATCACAGTATCCGATGAAATGATGTCAGTAACTGCCCGTCTTAAATAAATAAATAATTAATTAGAGCCAATATTATGACACAGCTTAGAACTAAAATATCAAAGTTTACCAAGTTTATAGCCACCGCTATCTGTATCACTGCTGTCTCTAGCTTCGCTCAAGCCGAGCCTTTAAAATCTACGAATATAGAAATTAACGACACAGTCATCCGCCTAGGAGATATTTTCAATGTAGGGCAATTACAAGCCACTGAAGAGCTATTCCAAGCTCCGCCTTTAGGTCGCAAAGGCGTTATTACTGCTTCTATGTTACAAAGCATAGCCAAGCAATATAATATCGATTGGGAAAACCTACAAAAAATAACTAAAGTTACAATTTCTCGTAAGAGCAAAACTATTAATAGCGGCATAATAAAAAATCTGGTCAAACAATATGCACTTAATCAAGGCTATGTAAATAATTTCGAAGAACAAGTAACAATAAGGCTATACGATAAATTCAAAAGCATAGTTATCGCCGCTAACGAGTTTACCAATTTAAGCATTTCCGAGTTTGACTATAGCCCCACAAGCGATCAGTTTACAGGAAAAGTCAGATACACTCAAAACGGGCGTACCAAAAGCCTAGATTTGTCGGGCAAAATAGAAAACCTAGTCAGTATTCCAGTTCTTGCTAATAATATCCGCCGCAATCAAACCATCATGTATTCCGATATTAAATTTATTAAAATTAACAATCGAAGGTTGGCAGAGAATATCCTAATAAATAGCGACGATATAGTCGGTAAAGCCGCAAAAAACAACATCAGAGCCATGCAGCCTATATCCGAACATCTGTTAAAATATCCAGATTTAGTAAAAAAGAACAGCATTATCAATCTAACATTCACCTCAGGGCGTATTCAATTGAACATTAAAGCCCGCGCTTTAACCACAGGTGCAAAAGGTGCGCTTATCCGCGTAATGAACTTAAAATCTAATAAACAAATCGATGCCATAGTAACAGGCAAAGACAGGGCAATGACCCTAAACTCCAATACTAAGAATGCTAAACAAATAGCATCATCAAACTAAACCAAAACAGGCTGAAACCATGAAACGTAAATTACTTAAAATCGCAGGGGCTGTTATCGCTCTATCTCTGCTAAATGCATGTACTGCTCTAGACAGGCTAAACGATATAGGCAAAGCCCCAACATTAAGCAGTATCGACAACCCAACCAGTAAAGTCGGCTATCGCAAAGTCAACATGCCGATGCCACAAAAACAAAGCCGCGCGCGCAATAGCGCATCATTATGGTCACAAGGCTCAGGCACATTTTTTAACGACAATCGCGCCACAAATGTCGGCGATATTGTCACTATCTATGTTAATATTTCCGACAAAGCCAAAATAGACAATAAAACCACCCGAGGCAGAACTTCAGCCGAAGATTTCGGAATAAACACCTTTTTAGGTCAAGTCCCAGGTAAATTAGTAGGTTTTGGCAATAATAGTAAAACATCAGGCAATGGTTCGGTTAATAGAAAAGAAGATTTACAACTAAAAGTCGCTGCTGTAATAATCCAAAAACTACCCAACGGCAATTTGGTTATCGAAGGTCGTCAAGAAGTTCGAGTAAATTTCGAAGTTCGTGAGCTTATAATAGCAGGTATAGTCCGCCCATCTGATATCCGTAGCGACAATACAATCGACAGCTCTCGCATAGCCGAAGCCCGTATTTCCTACGGTGGGCGTGGTCAAATCAGCGACGTGCAACAACCCAGATACGGACAACAAGTGCTAGACGTACTGCTGCCATTCTAAAAAAAGTTTCAGCCGTGTTTCGCAAGAAACACACAACTCAACCACGGGCTAACCCCCGTGGTTTTTTCCGTTCGGCTTCGCTTCTAATTGGCTATGCCAATTAGAATTTATATTAAGCCCCTGCGGGCGCACGCCTTCGCGTGCTTGCTCC
>CAZHCZ010000028.1:0-20855 GCA_964531635.1 uncultured Hyphomicrobiales bacterium
TTTATATGCTATATTAACTGCTGAAGCGGGTTGATACCACAGGTAAAGGCACTATGTTAGCACTTGCGTGCGCGCTTAAGCGCTTGCCTTCCGCGCGTCGCCCGACCTTTTACCCATCTCTTAGGCTTCCACTCGCCCTCACTGAAATGCTGTGGGTTCTTGGTGGTAGATGAAACGTGGCGTTTATTAGGTAAACCCTTTTAAATAAAACTACTGTCCTTAGCAATAAAGTAGCCCCGTTGGAAGGTTTCCGTTTGGCTAACCCCTTTGCCCGCACGTTGTAAGTGGGTGATTTTAAGGGCGTCTTTGCCGCAGGCTACTGTTAGGGTGTCGTCTAGCAATTGCCCTGCTATGCCCGATTTTTTGACATGTTGGGTTTTTAATATTTTTATTCGGGTTGTCTTGCCGTCTTTTTTATATTCGCACCATGCACCAGGGAAAGGCGATAAACCTCTTATATGGTTGTGTAGCTCTTGGGCGGGTAAGTGCCAGTTAATCCTTGCTTCATCTTTTGATATTTTTTTTGCGTAACATACATCTTCAGTGGCTTGCGGGGTTTTGCTATGCCCACCCCACCCTATTGCCGCTACCGCCCGTGTTATTAAGTTTGCGCCTATGGGTGCCATTATATCATGCAGTTCGCCTGCTGTCATGTTGGGGGTTATTTCAATGGTTTCGCTTAAGCAAATATCGCCCGTATCAAGCCCTTCATCCATTTGCATAACCATTAAACCTGTTAGTTTATCGCCTGCCATAATTGCCCGCTGAATGGGAGCAGCACCGCGCCAACGTGGCAATAAAGATGCGTGCAAATTTAAACAACCATGTTCTGGCGCGTCTAAAATCACCTTTGGTAAAAGCAAACCATAAGCGACTATAATTGCAATATCGGCTTTATAGGCTTTAAACGTATCAATATCCGCTTGTGTTTTAAAATTAAGCGGAGTGTGGGTGGTTAAACCCATATCATCAGCAAATTGGTGGACAGGGGTTTTGCGCAAGCTTTTACCCCGACCTGCAGGGCGAGGCGGCTGGGAATAAACTGCAACTATTTCATGCTCATGGGCTATTAACTCACCAAGTGTATTAACAGCAATTTCGGGTGTTCCCATGAATATAATGCGCATATATTAGTCACTTTCGGCTTGCGATTTTTTATACTTTTTCATCGCACGGTTGCGTTTTAAGCGAGATATATGGTCAATAAACAACACCCCGTTTAAATGGTCAATTTCGTGTTGAATGCAGGTTGCCAACAACCCCCTGCAGTGTAACTCTTGCTCAACATTATTATAATCTAAAAACTTAACCTTACATTCAGCAGGGCGGGTAACGGTTTCGAAGACTTCGGGTATAGACAAGCAACCTTCTTCATATTCACCCAGTTCTTCGCTTTGCCAAACAATTTCAGGGTTGGCAAAAAATATCGGGTTTGGCTCATCGTCTTCGCTATCGCGCACGCAATCTAGCACCACTATGCGCCTTAGGTCACCAATTTGACATGCCGCGAGCCCAATACCGGGGGCGTTATACATTGTTTCTAACATGTCATCCATTAGCTTACGAACTTCATTAGTCACACTGGCTATTGGTTGGCAGGTTTCTCTTAATACCCCATCAGGATGTTTTATTATTGTCAATATTGTCATATTATACTTCTTTATTAATCGCTCCACACCCTAATAATCAAAACTTGTTAACGCGTCAATATTTTTAAGTTAATGTACTTGTTTTGTTCTACATAGTGTGTTAGTAGGTGCTTTATGTTTAAAAATCAAATATTTACATTTGGGCAATTTAGCCTTACTGGCGCCGAGTTTTATGTCTTACTTGGGTTTGGTTTTCTGGTTCTGCTCATTGGCTTTGCCATTTGGCGCGTTTCAAAATCACTAAACCATACGCAAAATTTAGAACGTATAAGGTATGAGCAAGATACTGCACGCTTCGAAGAACAAAAATACAAAAACCAACAGCTTGAACATCGGTTGTTAGATTTAATTAAGACCAATGCAGGTTTGTCGGGTAAAATTCAAAGCCTTAGTAATATTCAAGCGCAGCAACAATCTGGGCTTGCTCAAACATTAAACAGCCGAATGGATAATTTAGGGCAAAAGGTTACGCAAAGCCTCACTCAAAACCAAAAAAATACCTATGAAAGCCTTTCACATATTAATTCGCGATTATCACTCATTGATAATGCACAAAAAAATATTACCGAATTATCCTCCCATGTTGTTGATTTGCAAGATATATTGCGCAACAAACAAGCACGAGGAGCGTTTGGGCAAGGGCAAATGGAAGCGATAATTGCCGATGGTTTACCCAAAACATCTTATAGCTTTCAAGCAACATTAAGCAATGGCAAGCGCCCCGACTGCCTTATAAACCTACCCAACCAAGCGGCAAAAATTGTTGTTGATGCTAAGTTTCCGCTCGAGGGGTTTCGGGCATGGCAAGAGGCGCGAAATGAGCAAGAGGCTAAGCACGCTAAAGCCCAAATCCGCACCAGCGTTAAAAAACACATTCAAGATATTGATGAAAAATATTTCATCCCGGGCGAAACACAAGACACCGCAATTATGTTTGTTCCGAGTGAATATATATTTGTCGAAATTCATGAAAATTTTGATGATTTAATTCAAGTTAGCCATCGAAAACGAGTGTTTATTGCCTCACCCAATATGCTTATGTTGGCTATTCAGACCATACAATCTATATTAAAAGATGCTAAAATGCGCGAACAGGCTCACCTTATTCAGCATGAAGTGGCAAAGATGATGGAGGATATGCAACGGCTTGATAAACGTGTCGGCAAATTGTCTAAACATTTTCGTTTAATAGAAAATGATATTGAGGACATTCAAAAGTCTACCACTAAAATTTTTAGAAAAGGTCAGCGCATTGATAGCCTTGAGTTGTCGGAGGATATAGAAAACCAAACCACCGACATCACACATGATTTAGATAATAATTAAATATGTCCAATGAATTTTAATAAGTTTATAAGGTCTTTTGCTTATAATGACGTTTAAATTTATTAAGCAATGTGGAGTTAATTATCAAACATAAGCTCAAACAGTTTATTCACTGTAATAATGGCGCCAATGCCATTGAATTTGCTATTGTCGCACCGCTTTTTTTACTTATCATTTTTTCGATATTTGAGGTTGGGTTTATTTTTATTACCGACATTACTATGGAAAATGCCCTCAACAATTCTGCACGGCAAGTTCGTACAGGGCAATCGCAAAATGATGGCGCAATGACAGCAGAAATATTCAAAACAAACCTATGCGCCCAAACTTATAACATTGTAAATTGTGATAATGTTAATGTTGAAGTTAATGTTTTCGAGAGCTTTGAAGACAGTCAAAACCTGCCAGATTTACTTGATGTTGATGGTGAGTTAAACAATAACGCAGTGTTTAATATGGGCGGAGCGGGGTCAATTATAATTATTCGCACCACTTATATTTATGATATTGTTAACCCTTTCGGCAATTTGACACAGCTTTCTAACTATGGCGATAACCAGTATTTACAAGTGCATATTGCCGCCTTTATCAACGAGCCTTTTTCCTGATGTATAAGACAATTAAAAATAAAGTTATTCAATTTAAAAGCAACCAATCTGGCGTTGCTGCCATAGAGTTTGTGCTTATTTTTCCAGTGCTTGTTGGGTTATTGTTAGGCGCTGTCGAAATTTTTGGGCATTATAACGCAATACGTAAAGTTAACAAAGTGACTTCGAGCTTGGCCGATATTGTTGCGCAATCGACAGAATTAAGCGTTGAACAGTTAAATGCGTTACACCCGCTAGTCACATCACTCATGAGCCCTTTGCCTGTCAATACTATGCGTTATCGCATTGCCGTCATTCGGCAAGATGACCCCACTGATGCGCCAAGGTTAAGATGGGAACATATTAATGGCTCAAAAAATGGTGCTGGTAAAATTATTGTTGGTGGCAATGAATATAAAGCAACAAAATGTGGTGCATTTGCCAATACTCAAGGAAAGACATTTCCACAAAACCAAGATTCAATTTTTCTTGTCGTAAACTATGCCTATGAAGGTATGTTCACAAATTATATTGCAGGACCAACTGAATATGAAGGCACGATGATTGCAATTCCCCGCTCATCATCTAGCGTTGGCTTAACTGGAACAACATCTTGCTTTTAAACGAATCAGTTAAGCGTTGCAATTCATGCAGAACAGTTTAGAACATCTAAATAACTTAAAAAGTTATTAACATTTTTCACGTAATTTGTAAAAATTATTTATTCTTATATATCAAATGGTTGCTTTGTATGTAGCAAAATAAATACACCTATAGGTTTAGTTGTATTGCTAAATAACTAGCTTAAAGTTGTAAAACCTTTGTCCTTGTGTAACCTTTTCATTGCGAAGAGAAATAAAGAGGACAACATTATGCGGAAAAACAACCAACCTGTTTGGCTAAAAATTGCCAACACAATACAAAATGATATTAAAAACAATACATATCAAGCCAATAGTAAGTTGCCGTCATTAAATAATTTAGCAAAATTATTTAATGTCAACCGAAACACCACACGGCAAGCCTTGTTATATTTACAAAATATTGGCTTAATTTCGGTAGAACAAGGTCGAGGAACTTATGTTCTAGACGCGCCGTCTTGCGTTAGTATTAATGATGGCAATATAGCGGATGATAATATTATAGATTTTTCTAAAATGGATGAAAAGTTGGTTTCGAGTGAACTTATTATCCCTGATACTAAAAGTGAAAATATTTTATTTTTAAGTGAGGCCGACAAAATTTGGCGAATTAAATCAATTATTTTAAATCATAATAATGCTATTGCACTCTATAGCTGCGAAATTCAATCCAATATGTTGACATATTTTAAAGGCACAAATGTTTTAACCCCGATGACATTGGAAGATGCTGTGCATAACAATAGTCGTATATTCAAGCCCCTACCCACTCAAGTTTCTGCGGGCTTACCTGAATATGATTTCAAACATATTTTAGGTTTAAAACACACTATCCCCGTACTTGTCGCCGAAACAAAGTATGTCCAAGCCCATGAATATGGTGGTGATGGCAGTGTGGTTCTAACCTTTAAGCGTTACTATGTAAGCAATCGTGTGAATATACGTTTTGAAACCAACCAAATATTGCCAATGACTGCCATTGCTTAAATTATAGTCAGCACCTAACAAGCCTAATCCCTTTAGCCCCAGCCTGTGCTGGGGTTTTTTATTTACAATTTAATGTTTTTAAGTAATAATACGGAGGCGAAACGAATTTATATAATAATTTATAAGGTACATAATGGACAAGATGAACAATAGGCAGGCATTAAGCTTATGGTATAATGTGGTTATTGACCAAGTTTCTACAGGCGCACATGACCTTTCGATGCGCCAATTTGCTATTCTTTTTACAGTTTATCTCGAACCGGGCCCTCATACCGTTAAGGCTCTGGCGGCAAGGCTTAATGTAACCAAACCCGTTATTACCCGCGCGTTAGATGCAATGAGCCAGCTCGACCTTTTAACCCGCCGCCGTGACCCTGATGACAGACGCAACTTATTTGTTCAGCGTACCGTTACGGGTGCGCTTTATGTCGAAAATTATGGCGATTTAATTATCAATAAAAGTTTAAGGTCTTGAGCCTAATAACCACGCGCTAAATCAACTCTATTTTTTAATTCTCCACCACTCATATGGGTGCTAATTTGTTCTAAAATTTGCAGAGTAACTGTGCGCCTATCCGATGTCGCGGCATTATGCGGCGTTAAAATTAAATTTTCCATTGTCCATAATGGGCTATTTGACGCTAACGGCTCAGCTTCAAACACATCGAGTGACGCCGATTTCAAACAACCGTCATTAAGGGCTTTAATTATATCATCTTCAACATGAGTTTTCCCACGCCCCGCATTAATAAAGCTAGCGCCGCGCAACAAACCGTCAGAGTTTAATTGCGATAAAAGTTTGTAATTAACCAATTTATCGGTATCGGGGGTGTGCGGTAATAAATTTATCAAAATTTCTGTTTGGTTTAAAAACCCGGTTAACTCGGCATTCCCTGCAAAAGATTGAACACCTTTTATATGCTTTTTACTGTTGCTCCAGCCAATGACATTAAACCCAACCGCTAACAATAATTTCGCGCAATAAGTTCCAATTTCACCAAGCCCCATTATACCAACAGTTACTTCTGCGGCAATTGGGTCGGCTTGTTGTAGCCATTGTGTTTGACGTTGAGCTTTCTGCACACCCGCCATGCCGCGCAAATGGTAAAGCGTGTGCAGGCAAACAAACTCGCCCATACGTTTGGTTAAATTGTCATCAACGATGCGAACAATTGGAATATTTTTAGGCAAGCTTAAGTCTAACAGCAAATGGTCGACGCCAGCACCTAAGTTAAACACTGCTTTTAGGTTGGGAAATTTTGCATAAACGCCTAATGGCGGCTTCCACACCACTAGATATTTTACTGTTTTAAGATTAGAAACATTAGGGTAATGTTCAATGTCGTTGGCGTTAAGACCTGTTTTATGCGCTAAAGCCTTAAACGCTTGCACCCAATTATTATTTTCCGCAATAATAACAACCGACATAATTTCCTCGTTATATTATTCGGGCAAAGCCACAGGGTTTTCACTTAACGTACGTAAATAAGCAAGTAAATTCGCATTTTTTGTGTCTTTTCTTATACCACCAAAGCCCATCTTAGTGCCTTTTGCATAGGCTTTTGGTTTTTTAAGAAACGTAAACATTTCAGCGTAACCCCAAACCTTGCCATCAGCATTTAATTTTTTTAATGCTTTAGAATATTTATAACCTTTTTTAGAGCCAATTTCTTTGTTTATAATATCAAATAAGTTAGGTCCCGATTTTTTTTTGCCACCCAAGTCAAAAGTATGACACGCTACACAGGTTCTTGCGATTTTTTTACCCTTTTTTGGGTCGGCTTTTGCCATTAATGCCACTAAGTCGGTTTGGGAAATAACATCACTTGAAGCAAAGGCATTTAAAGGTATAAGTAGAGCGATGCTAAGAACGGTAATTTTCGCAAGTTTTAAGAACGGCATAAGTAAAACCTCATATTTGTTATAGTGTTTTATATATTACCTTGGGCTTATTAACATCTCAACAAAATTATATAAATTTGACAAATCGCAAATTAAAATGGCGCTAACAATTATGCCAGCGCCGTTTTAATATTTTATGGTAAAATTCTTTATTCAGGTAAAGCGATAGGGTTCTCACTTAATGAGCGTAAATAGGCAACAACATCGGCTTGTTTTGTTGCTTTCTTAATGCCGCCAAAGCCCATAGATGTCCCTTTTGCATAGTCTTTTGGCTTTTTAAGGAAAGCAAACATTTCAGCATAGCCCCAAACCTTGCCCTCAGCGTTTAATGCTTGAAGTGCTTTAGAGTATTTATAACCCTCTTTAGAACCAACTGCTTTGCCTAAAATATTAAACAAGTTCGGGCCTGACTTATCTTTGCCGCCCAATTCAAATGTATGACATGCCGCACATGAACGCACACCGGTTTTACCTTTTGCAACATCGGCATTTGCCATTAAAGCTGCAATGTCAATAGCTACGACAACGGGCTTAGCCACTTCTTCCGCACCTTCGGCTGCAACCGCCACTTCAAACCCCGGTATTTCTGGTGTTTTTGGTGAATAAAGCGCATTGGTAAATTTGCCAATAGCAATAAATGTCAATAAAGTGATAACAATAGCCGCCGCTATTTTGGTTAATTGAGTAGAATTCATTAGACGAGCCTCAGGACTGAGTTAACTTTTTGCAAGGATAAACATTTTTTAAACTAAAAAGCAATCAAAACTATGTTAATTGACAGGTCATTGGCATGTTTTTAATAAAACTTCTTGAAATTTATAAAAATTTGGTCGAATCTTGTTTAAAGATATGGGTTAGGAAAATATATTATGAAAAAGTCTGACAAACAAATTATTGCTTTTCAAGGCGAACTTGGTGCAAACTCACATATTATCTGTAATAAATATTACCCCGATATGCAGCTCTTACCGTGCGATAGTTTTGAATTGGCTTTACAGGCTGTCGAAACAGGAAAAGCCAATTTGGCAATGATAGCCGTTGAAAATAGCCTTGCTGGTCGGGTGGCCGATATTCACCATTTATTACCCTCATCAAACCTACATATGATAGCCGAATATTTTTTACCAATTAAGTTTCATTTGATGGCGGTAAAAGGTGCGAGTTTAAACGATATAACCGATGTTTATAGTCATGTTGTTGGCTTGCCTCAATGCCGAGAGTTTATCAAAAAACACAACTTAACACCGCATATTGCTGCCGATACAGCAGGCAGTGCGCGTTTGGTGGCACAGTGGAATAATAAAAGCAAAGCCGCCATTGCTCCTAAAGTTGCTGCAGATATTTATGGGCTTAATATTTTAGCCGAAAATATTGAAGACACCAGTAACAACACCACGCGGTTTATTGTGTTTTCAAAGCACCCCGCCCAGCTTGAAGCCAATGGTCAAACCATGATTACTAGCTTTTTGTTTCGGGTGCGTAATGTTCCTGCAGCGCTTTATAAGGCGATGGGTGGGTTTGCCACCAATGGAGTTAACATGATTAAATTAGAATCCTACCAAGTCGAGGGCGGGTTTAGCGCCACACAATTTTATGCCGAGGTCGAAGGTCACCCCGATGACCGCTCGTTACAACTTGCACTTGAGGAATTGGGGTTTTTTACCGATGAAGTAAAAATATTCGGTACTTATAAACGCAATGATTTCCGCGATAATTTTGTAAAAAACTAAAAAAAGCTTGTAAATTTATTGCATATAAAGCATATAAAGCATGGGAAACTGGCGATGGGCATGTGCTTCGCCAATCTGGTCAGATCCGGAAGGAAGCAGCCACAACGAAATTTTCATGGGTTATTGTCCAGTTTCCTTTGCACATTATTATTATATTGTCTATTGTAACACTATGAATAAAGACATTAATAAAAACCCTAAATCAGAACAAGCTTATCAAGTTTTGGCGCGCAAATACCGCCCGCATCGTTTCGAAGATATGATAGGGCATGGCGCTATGGTGCAAACCCTAGAAAATGCGTTTAAAACAGGGCGCATTGCCCAAGCTTATATTTTAACGGGTGTGCGCGGTATTGGCAAAACCACCACGGCTCGAATTTTAGCCCGTGCGTTAAATTACCAAAGCCAAGATGGTAAAATTAATAAACCAACAACTGCATTAACCGATTTGGGTATCCATTGCCAAGATATTATAGACAGCCGCCATATTGATGTGTTCGAAATGGATGCCGCCTCACGTACAGGCATTGGCGATATTCGTGAAATTATCGAACAAGTGCGCTATAAACCCGTGAGTGCGCGCTATAAAGTTTACATTATTGACGAAGTGCATATGCTCAGCAAAGCCGCATTTAATGGCTTGCTTAAAACACTCGAAGAACCACCCGAGCATGTTAAATTTATTTTCGCCACGACCGAAATTCAAAAAATCCCTGTTACAGTTTTATCGCGCTGTCAACGGTTTGATTTAAAGCGTATTGATGCCGAGCAACTCAAAGATTTGTTTAAAAAAATTGCCGCACAAGAAAATGTTAGCGTTACCGATGATGCTTTGGCAATTATTGCACAAGCCGCCGAGGGTTCGGCACGTGATGGCTTGTCTATCCTCGACCAAGCCATCGCTATGGGCGATGGTAATGTTGTAGCAGATGATGTGCGCCGTATGCTGGGCATTGCCGACAGAATGCGGCTTTTTACATTATTCGAAAACTTATTAAACGCAGAATTGCCCGAAGCTTTAGCCGAATTTAAAAACCAATATGACGAAGGCGCTGACCCTGCACGCATTTTAAGCGAATTGGCCGAAATTACCCACTGGGTTACCCGTTTAAAAATTATTCCCAATTTACAAGATAATATCTGGTCAGAAGAAGCCCATAAAAAAGGCAATGAATTGGCAAATAAATTATCGATGCGCTCATTGGCTAAAACATGGCAAATGCTGCTTAAGGGTATGGAAGAAGTTAAAAATGCACCCAAAGTTTTTGCGGCTGCTGAAATGGCGTTAATTCGGTTAAGTTATGGCTCACAATTGCCCAACCCAGACGATGTTATTAAAAAACTCATGGCGCAAAACCAAGCCAATAAAAGTCAACCGCCGACGGTTTCATCATCAATGTCTGCTCGTCCAAATAGCACTGCGCCAAATACCAATGCTCAATCTTCGTTAAATATTTCAACAAATACCGATAATAATGCACCAACAAATTTATTAAACTTTCCTAGTAATGGCGCAACTGCCCTGCAAGTATCGCCTGAAATTGAAACAGCACCACCGCCACCAAATGTCGATAATGTTATTGCGTTTTCTTCGCAAGATGAAACTGAGTTTTACGCAAACGACACTGATAATGACAATAATAATGAAGCCAATAATTATATATACAGCCCAAAAAGCTTTGAAGAACTTGCCAACCTGCTTGGCAAACAACGAGAATTGTTATTGCGCCGCGAAATTATGGATAATGTCTTGCTTATCTCATATAAAATTGGCGAAATATACTTAAAGCCTTTGCCGAAATCAAGCTCTGATACACCAAAAATTTTAGTGGGTTTGTTACAAGAGTGGACAGGCGAAAAATGGCAAATAACCTTTAATGTTAAAGCGCCAAATGCGGCACAACTCACATTGCGGCAGCAAGAGTTGGCAAAATTTAATGAAAAAGCCAGTAAATTTGCTCAAGAAGATATTATAAAACACACATTAGAGCAGTTTGAAGGCTCACTTATTAGTAAGATAATAGATTTAAAGAATTATAAGGATTAAACAATGTTTGACAAACTCAGCGGTATAAGCGGTGCAATGAAAGAAATGCAAAGCAAAATGGTCGGTTTACAAACCGAAATAGAGGCACTAAGCACCCAAGGCACAGCAGGTGGCGGAATGCTTAATATTACCATTAACGGCAAGGGCAATATTAAAAATGTTACAATCGACCCTAGTCTTATTAATGCCGATGAAGTCGGTATTTTAGAAGACCTTATTATGGCAGCGCATAATGATGCCAAACAAAAAAGTGAAGCGCTTGTTAAAGAAAAAACACAAAAAATTATGGGCGGTTTAAACCTCCCCGAGGGCATGACGTTATAAATTATGAGTGGACATAAAGCAGGCGCCGAAATTGAACGGCTTATTCAAATTTTATCGAAAATACCAGGGCTTGGACCCCGTTCGGCACGGCGTGCAAGCCTGCATTTGTTAAAGAAAAAAGAACAATTATTGCGCCCGCTCGCCCGTGCGGCGCAAGATGCTGCTGAGCATGTGCAAACCTGCAACCAATGCGGCAATTTAGATACGCAAGACCCATGCACCATTTGCATTAACCCAAAACGTAATACCGAAGTCATTTGCGTGGTTGAAGATGTTGCCGACCTTTGGGCGTTAGAACGCGCCACCGCCATTAAAGGCACTTATCTTGTGCTCGGGGGAATATTATCGGCACTCGATGGCATTGGGCCCGAACAACTTAATATTAAAAAATTAGTAGAACGCGCCATGCATGATGATTGCAATGAAATTTTGCTCGCACTTAACGCCACAATAGACGGGCAAACCACCGCCCATTACCTTACCGATGCTCTGGAAGGCTGCAATGTTATCGTTACAATGCTTGCCCATGGCGTGCCTGTTGGTGGCGAATTAGATTATCTTGACGAAGGCACATTAAGTGCTGCCGTAAAAGCAAGAAAACCATTTTAGGGGTCGGATTATGGAAGTCAAATGGCTAGAAGATTTTTTAAGTTTGGTTAAAACGGGTAATTTTTCAAAATCTGCTGAATTAAGACATATTACCCAACCCGCTTTTTCTCGTCGTATTAAATCGCTCGAATTTTGGCTGGGTACTGACCTTGTTGACCGCAACCATTTTCCGATAACTATGACCCCCGCTGGGCGGGCTTTTAGAGGAACTGCCGAAGAGGTTTTACGTTTGGTTTATAGCGCCCGCGATGAAATTCGCGATGGGCAACATGCCCATAAATCCAGCCTCAATATTGCTTCCTTGCATTCGTTGTCTATTTGTTTTTTTCCAAAGTGGCTTAGTAAAATAAAACCACATTTGGGTGATATAAGCATTAAAATAAAATCACGCGATTTGTCTGAATGTATGTTGGCTCTTACCGAAGGCAGTAGCGATTTCTTCTTAGCCTTTGGGCACCCTAAAGTTCCTGTACTGCTCGACAGTAGCGATTACCCACACACCATATTGTCTAAAGACCAACTTGTGCCTGTTTCTAAATTAGATGAAAATGGCAAGCCCCTTCATACATGGGCAGGAAATACTACAAAACCTGCTACTGTTTTAGCCTATACTGCGGGTAGCATGTTGGCAAAAATTGTCGAACATATTTGGCAAATTAATAAAATGCCTAAATATAATATCGTCTATGAAAATTCAATGGCAGAAGCGCTTAAAAGCATGGTCGAAGAAGGGCATGGCATAGCATGGTTGCCTTTGTCCAACATTCAAAATGAACTCGACAGTGGCAAATTAGGTTTTGCCGTTAATATCAACGCGCCCAAAAATAAGTTATGGGCAACTGAGCTCGAGGTCAGGCTCTATAGACTCAAAAATCGCAACCGAAGCTCCGTCGAAAACCTTTGGAAAATTGCCAAAAAAACATTATAAATTGGTCTAGCCTCTTTATATACATAGTGGATGATATTTTGCGCGCAAAATTCTAATTCTCGTTGATAACTGCCATATGCGTTTGACTCTGTGTTCAATTTTTCATATTAGATATATAATAAGAATTACTATTAAAAACTAAATGAGTCTTCATTAAATGGAAAAACCGCCTGCCAAACCCAGCACCCGAACAATCGACCGCCGCAGCTTATTAACTGCAGGTGTTGCCCTTGCCAGTGGCGCGACCTTGGCAAGCATTGGCACAGCAAGTGCAACCGAACACCCAACAGCGCACGCAGCGCACGCGACCGATAAAGGCAATATGACCACAGTTGGCGATGTTGGCACCGAAATAAACGGCTTTAACGTTACCGATTTATTAACCGATTGGGATACAGGAACTCTATCAACAGATGCCGACGGTCAAACCGTACGCACCTTTGAAATTGAGGCCATCGACAAAGATATAGAAATCGCCCCAGGAGTTATATTCCCCGCATGGACATATAACGGTCGTGTACCTGGCCCTGCTTTGCGCGCGACTGAAGGCGAAAAACTACGCATTATTTTCCGCAATTACGGCTCTCACCCTCATTCTGTGCATTTTCACGGCATCCACGGTGCCAGCATGGACGGTGTTACCAATAAATCAGGCATAATTCCGCCAGGTGGCGAGTTTATCTACGAATTTAACGCCGAACCTTTCGGCTGTCATCTCTATCATTGCCATGCTTTGCCCTTAGCCCGTCATATGCATAAAGGCATGTATGGCGCGTTTATTGTCGACCCCGACCCAACAAAACACAGCGAAAATAATGATGTTGCAAAATCTCGCCTACTCGGAAGCCCCGAAAATAAACAGTGGCAAGAGCTTGTAATGGTAATGAACGCCTTTGATACAAATTTCGATAAAGCCAACGAATTTTACGCCGTTAACACAGTCGCGAATCATTATATGAAGCACCCAATTCGTATCGAAAAATCGCGCCCTGTGCGGATTTATCTCATCAATACAACCGAGTTTGACCCTATAAACTCTTTCCATCTCCACGGTCATTTTTACAATTATTTCGACCATGGCACAACATTAACACCAACATTGCGCATGGTCGATACCATTATGCAATGCCAAGGCCAACGCGGTATTTTAGAGTTTTCATTTAAAGACCACGAAGTCGGGCATTATATGTTCCACGCTCACCAAGCCGAATTTGCAGAATTGGGCTGGATGGGTATGTTTGATGTGGTGGAGGGCTAAAAATGAGCGATACCGACAATAAAAACCCTACATCCACAAGCCTAATAAAACTTTTTATTTACATAGGCACGCCTTTACTATTGTTGTTTTTAGCAGGCGCATGGCTCATAAGCAGCGACCCATTGCGGTTGTTTAATACAGGTACGCCCCCTGTCGAAAATATTACATTCGAACAGGTGTATCTCGATGAAAATGGCATTCACCTTAAAGTCCGCGCAGGCGGTGACGAGCCCATGACCATCGCCCAAATTCAGGTCGATGATGCCTATTGGGAGTTTACCCAAACTCCAAAAGGCTTGCTTAATCGCATGTCCTCAGCTTGGATAAATATCCCCTACCCATGGGTCGAGGGCGATGCTCATATGGTCAACTTAGTAAGCAATACAGGTACAACTTTCGAACATGAAATAGCCGTTGCTATTGCCACTCCATCAGGGCAATCAGGGGGGCTGTTTAACCAAGCGATTATTGGTGCTTTTGTCGGCATTTTACCTGTTGCCATTGGTCTTATGTTTTTCTCCTATATGCGCACATTACAGCGTTCAGGTATGCGGTTTTTCTTGGCTCTCACAGTTGGTATGTTGGCGTTTTTACTTGTCGACACCTTAGAAGCTGCTATCGAATTTGGTCTAGCAGCCGCCCCCGCCTTCCAAGGCATCGCCATGGTGTTATTGGTCGCAAGCATGACCTGTCTAGGTTTAATCGCTATGGGGCGAAAAAAGGGTGTTCCAAGTGGCTTAGCACTGGCGACATATATTGCATTTGGCATCGGTATGCATAATTTTGGCGAAGGGCTTGCCATCGGCACAGCACTCGCGGCAGGCTCGGCAGGCTTAGGGGCGTTTTTAGTCATCGGTTTTGCCGTGCATAACCTAACCGAAGGCATTGCCATCGCTGCACCTTTGATAAAGAAAAAGCCACCATTCATTGTTTTTGTGGGCTTGGTTTTACTCGCAGGCACACCCGCTATACCAGGTATTTGGCTCGGCAGTTACGCCATTTCACCACAATGGGCAGCCTTAGTTTTGGCAATAGCCACTGGTGCAATATTACAAGTCATATTCGAAGTCGGCAGCTATGCCCTACGTGCCGAAAAAGGTGCACAACTCAACCTAGACAAATACGCAATAAGCGGCTTGCTGTTTGGCGCATTATTCATGTATGTAACAGCGTTGGTGATTAAGATATAGGTGGGAGTATTTGTGTGGCTTTGTTTTTACGGTCACTTATGCTCTCTGTTACCCCTTGCGTGCACACGCCAGCAACGGTGCAAAGCACCCGCCCGTAGGTCAGAAAGGCTCTGCCAACAAAAAACTCAGAGCGTATTATAGAAAAACCTACAATTTTTAATTTCACTGTTGAAGTTTTAAGACAACCACTATATTATGCTCGACATAAGGATATAAAGAATTCTACATAAGCTTGTATGAAATAGAGGTATAACATGACGCGTAAAGATTATCTATTCACCAGTGAATCCGTTTCCGAGGGCCACCCCGACAAAATCTGCGATTATATTTCAGATGTCATTGTCGATGCGTTTTTAACAGCAGACCCGCAAGCACGTGTTGCGGTTGAAACAATGGCAACCACCAACAGAGTTATTCTAGCGGGCGAAGTGCGCGGCATTAATGCACCAGACAAACAACAAATGGAAGATTTAGCCCGCCAAGCGGTTAAAAAAATTGGCTATGAGCAAAAGGGGTTTCATTGGAAATATATGCAAGTTGAAGTGCTTGTGCATGGTCAAAGTTCCGAGATTGCCCAAGGGGTCGATGCTAGTGACAATAAAGAAGAAGGCGCAGGCGACCAAGGCATTATGTTTGGTTATGCGGTTGATGAAACAAAAAGCCTAATGCCCGCACCAATCCACTATAGTCACGCTATTTTACGCGCCCTTGCTAAGGCACGTCACGCAGGCGAAGTGGTAGGTTTACGCCCCGATGCTAAAACCCAACTTACGGTTAGATATACCGATGGCAAACCCGTTGGTGTCGAAACATTTGTGCTTTCAACCCAGCATGACGAAAGTTTAAGCCAAGCCGATGTGCGTGCCCTCGTAATGCCCTATGTTATAGCAGCTCTACCAGAAGGTTGGATTACCGATAACACAGAAATATTCATCAACCCAACAGGCAAGTTCGTTATTGGTGGTCCCGATGGCGATGCAGGCCTTACAGGTCGTAAAATTATTGTCGATACTTATGGCGGTGCTGCCCCACATGGTGGCGGTGCATTTTCGGGCAAAGACCCAACCAAGGTCGACCGTAGTGCCGCTTATGCCGCACGTTATTTGGCAAAAAATGTCGTGGCGGCTGGCTTGGCTAAACGCTGCACCATTCAACTTGCTTACGCCATTGGCATTGCAAAACCTCTGTCAGTCTATGTCGATACGCACGGAACATCAGACATTGCCAACCCAGTGCTAGAAAAAGCCGTTGCCGAAGTTATGGATTTAACACCAAAAGGCATTCGTACCCATTTGGGTTTAAACAAACCCATCTACGCCCGCACCGCAGCCTACGGGCATTTCGGTCGCGAGCCAGATGCCGATGGCGGCTTTTCATGGGAAAAAATCGATTTGGTAGATGCACTCAAGGCGGCGATTTAAATTTGTCTAAAACCCACCATAAAAAACGCAAAGTCCATGGTCGAACATTCGTAAAAGGCATGAGCCAACGACAGTTCGACCTGTTAGAGCATTTTTTACCAAAAGTCGCGTTAGATGTTAACGCCCTAAAAAACAATGGAACGGTCGGGCTATTTGCTGAGCCTAAGAACGAATATTGGATGGAAGTTGGCTTTGGCGGCGGTGAGCATATCGCCCGCCAAGCCCGCAACCACCCTACTGTTGGTATGATTGCGTGTGAACCATTTCAGAATGGCGTCGCCAAGCTTTTAACCGAAATTGAAGATGATGGCATTGACAATATTAGCGTGCATAGTGATGATGCACGCACGATTTTAGACATTTTACCCGATGCCTGTTTGGATAAAATGTTTTTACTTTATCCAGACCCTTGGCACAAAAGCAAACACAATAAAAGACGCTTCATTTGCGAGGAAAACCTAACACAAATCGCCAGAGTTTTAAAGCCAGACGCAATATTTTTTGTTGCCAGCGACATTGCCGATTATGTAAGTTGGACATTGCGTCACCTGCAAAATGACGATAATTTTGAATGGTTGGCTGCGGGCGATAAAGACTGGCTATTACCACCAGAAGACTGGGTACCAACTCGCTATGAAGCCAAAGCAAAAAGAGCAGGCCGCAAGTCAGCCTATCTGTTTTTTAGGAGGCTATAATTATGGCAAGACGCAAGCGCGGTCGCCCTATTCATGGCTGGGTGATATTAGACAAACCTTACGACCTAGGCTCGACCCAAGCGGTTAATATTGTACGCCGTCTGTTTGATGCGCAAAAGGCAGGTCATGGCGGCACATTAGACCCACTGGCAACAGGCTTATTGCCCATCGCACTCGGCGAAGCCACCAAAACCGTACCCTATATTATGGACGGCGAAAAACAATATGAATTTACCGTAAAATGGGGCGAAGCAACCGATACCGATGACATAGAAGGCGATGTTATTTCAACCTCCGACCACCGCCCAACCAAACAAGATATTAACGCTATGTTGAGTGATTTTATCGGCACTATTAGCCAAGTACCGCCTAAGTTCAGTGCCATAAAAATTAACGGGCAACGTGCCTATGATTTAGCGCGTGAGGGCAAACAAGTTGAACTTAAAGCCCGCGATATTATTGTCGATACTCTAGAGTTGGTAGAAACCATCTCAAAAGATCAAGCTAAATTCATTATTTCTTGTGGCAAAGGAACATATATCCGTTCAATAGCCCGCGATTTGGCGAGAAAATTAGGCACAGTTGGGCATGTTACACAATTAAAACGCATAAGAGTTGGCAGTTTCGACCAAACCTGCATGATTTCACTAGATAAACTCAGAGAAATAAGCCATAGTGGCGCGGATTTATCAGAATGTTCTGATATTCTCATTTCGGTAGAGACCGCCCTGGACGACATCCCGGTACTGGCCATAGACCAAAATGAAAAAAATGAGCTTAAAATGGGTCGCGAGCTAATTCCTCAAAATCCAATTTCAGATTATCGTGGCGAAGTGGCTTGTCTTTACGACAAAACCCTAATTGCCATAGCCGATTGTGACGGAATAAGCTTAAAACCAAAACGGGTGTTTAATATTATTTAAAACCCACCTTTTAAGGAGAACACGATGTCGATTACTACTGAGCGTAAAGCTGAACTGATTAAAGAATATGCAATCATAAAAGGTGACACAGGTTCACCTGAAGTACAGGTTGCTATTTTAACAGAAAGAATTAAAAACCTTACCGATCATTTTAGAGCCAATAAAAAAGACAATCACTCACGCCGTGGGTTGTTGGTTATGGTGGCAACACGCCGCAAATTGCTCGATTATGCTCGTAGTAAAAACGAAGAGCGTTATCAGAGCTTAATTAAGCGTCTAGAAATACGTCGCTAGAAAATTAGGCCCCTTCAAGCATAGGCTTGAGGGGGTTTTTAAATATAAAGCGTAATGCCAAAAGTGGCAAACGTAACAAAATGGAAAATACAATGTTTACAATACATACAGAAGAAATTGAATGGGCAGGGCGTACGCTTAAGCTCGAAACAGGCAATGTTGCCCGCCAAGCCGATGGCGCAGTTATGGTCACATATGGCGATACAACTATTTTAGCAACCGTAGTGGCGGCAAAATCTCCCAAAGCTGGGCAAGATTTTTTCCCACTAACGGTAAATTATCAAGAAAAAGCATATGCTGCTGGTAAAATACCAGGTGGCTACTTCAAACGCGAAGGTCGCCCAACAGAGCGCGAAACTTTAATTTGCCGCTTAATTGACCGTCCTATTCGCCCATTATTTGTCGATGGCTTTAAAAACGAAACACAAGTTGTAATTACAGTCCTAAGTCATGACCTAGAAAATGACCCCGACATTCCAGCACTTATTGGTGCATCAGCAGCTTTAACCATTAGTGGCATTCCATTTATGGGTCCTATTGGCGCTGCAAAAGTTGGTTATAAAGATGGCGAATATATCATCAACCCAACTTTCGAAGATTTAGAAGAAAGCGAACTTGAGCTCGTAGTTGCTGGCACACATGATGCTGTGCTCATGGTCGAATCCGAAGCAAAAGAACTTACCGAAGAGGTCATGTTGGGCGCGGTTATGGCAGGGCATAAGTCCTTCCAAGACGTGTTAGCAGCAATTATTCGTTTGGCGGAAAATGCCGCTCGCGCCCCGCGTGAAATGAACATAGTAGACAATAGCGAAATCGAAGGCAAAGTTACAAAGTTAAGCGAAGATGCGCTGCGCGTTGCTTATGCCATTCAAACCAAAGTCGAACGCTCTGCTGCTGTAAGTGCTGCTAAAGATATAGCAATGACAGAATTTGCGAGCTATATTGATGGCGATGCCGACCGTAAGCTACAAGTCGCTGAAGCCTTTAAAGGCTTAGAAAAAAAGATTGTCCGTGGCAATATTTTATCGACAGGCAAACGTATAGATGGACGCGATTTAGACACGGTGCGGGCTATCGAATCTAAAGTGGGTATTTTACCGCGTACACATGGTACAGCTTTGTTCACGCGCGGCGAAACACAAGCAATTGTAGTCGCAACATTGGGTACAGGCGATGATGTGCAGTATGTCGATGAGCTAACAGGCACACGCAAAGAAAGCTTTATGCTGCATTATAACTTCCCTCCATATTCTGTTGGTGAAGCAGGTCGTATGGGCGGCACAAGCCGTCGCGAAATTGGGCATGGTAAGCTTGCATGGCGCGCCATTCACCCACTATTGCCAACGCAAGAAGAGTTCCCATATACCATTCGTGTTGTAGCAGAAATTACTGAGTCTAACGGTTCGTCATCTATGGCATCGGTTTGCGGTACATCTTTGGCACTTATGGACGCTGGTGTTCCTCTTGCTCGCCCAGTTTCAGGCATTGCAATGGGCTTAATTAAAGAAGGCGATGATTATGCCGTTCTTTCCGATATCCTAGGCGATGAAGATCATTTAGGCGATATGGACTTTAAAGTTGCAGGTACAATTAAAGGTCTAACATCATTGCAAATGGACATTAAAATCGGCGGTATTACCGAAGAAATTATGGGCAAAGCGCTCAATCAAGCTAAAGCTGGTCGTCATCATATTCTAGATGAAATGGCAAAAGCTTTAGACAGCACACGTGATGAAATGGGCGAATTTGCACCACGCATCGAAACCATTCAAATCCCGGTCGATAAAATCCGCGAAGTGATTGGCGCAGGCGGTAAGGTTATTCGTGAAATTGTCGAAAAAACAGGTGCTAAAATCAACATTGATGATGATGGCGTTGTTAAAGTAGCCTCATCAGATGCCGCTTCTATCGAAGCCGCAATGGACTGGATTAAAGGCATAGCGGTCGATCCTGAAGTTGGCAAGATTTTTGAAGGCACTGTCGTTAAAGTTATGGAATATGGCGCTTTTGTTAATTTCTACGGCTCAAAAGACGGCTTGGTACATAAGTCACAAATCTCTAACGAGCGTATAGAAAATGTATCAGATCATTTGTCCGAAGGTCAAAAAATTCTAGTCAAGCTCGTGAAAATAGACGATCGTGGCAAAATGAGCCTCTCACTAAGAGACGTAGAACAAGCTTCTTAATTGAACTTGTACTCATAAAAAATCAAAGCCGCTTAAGTATATCCTTAAGCGGCTTTTTTGTTGTTGGTTTTGTCTCTTTTTTTGTTCGCTTACGCTCTCTGTTAGCCCCTGCGGGCGCACGCCTTCGCGTGCTTGCTTACGCTTCGCGGTCGGGCGCT
>CAZHCZ010000029.1:0-20751 GCA_964531635.1 uncultured Hyphomicrobiales bacterium
ATTTTTATATTTTGGTGGGGTGTTTTGGACAATTGGCTATGATACGATTTATGCCCATCAAGATAAAGATGATGACATGCTAATTGGGCTTAAATCGACCGCTATATTATTTGCAGAAAAAACAAAAATATGGTTGCTGGGGCTTTACGGCTTGGCGGTGGTTTGTTTTATATTAAGTGGGTTATTGGCTGGCTTGGGGCTGTGGTTTGTTATTATGTTTGGTTTAATATCGCTTCAGCTTTTTTGGCAGGTTTATAAGTTGGATTTAAAAGATGCGGATTTATGTTTGCGTTTATTTAAGTCGAACATTCTATTTGGCGGGGCGGTTTGTTTGGTGCTTCTTATTTCTTATTTTGGTGTTTAATGGGAATTTTTTCGCAAGATGAACTGGAAAAACTGCAAGATATTATTCGTCAGGCGGGGGATATAGCTTTAAGTTATTTTTGCAAAAATGTAAAAAATTGGCAAAAAAGCGATGCGACGCCAATTAGTGAAGCCGATTTAAAGGTTAATGATTTTTTAGAGCAAAAACTTAAGGCATTAAGACCTGAATTTGGCTGGCTTTCGGAAGAAACTGTCGATAATTCTGAACGGTGTGAAAAACCATATATATGGGTAATAGACCCGATTGATGGCACTAAGGCATTTATTAATAACCGACCTGAATGGGTAATATCGGTGGCGATTGTTAAAGATTGCCGCCCAGTTTTGGGCTTGATTTATAACCCTGTAGCGCGGGTTTTATATTTTGCCGAACAAGGCGGTGGTGCATTTGCGAATAATTTGGCTATTACACCCAATAAAGTTAACGATTTGCATAATATCAAGTTATTGGCTTATCGGTTTCATTTTGAACGTATGGCTGAAATTAATGATTATATTTGGACTGATATGCAATATGATATTGTTAATTCTATGGCGTTGAGGGTGGCTTTGGTGGCATCGGGCGTATTTGACGCTATGGTGTGTTTTACCAATAAAAGCGAATGGGATATTGCAGCGGCGGATATTATTATTCATGAAGCAGGTGGGATTATTAGCGATGGTTTTGGGCAGCGACTTAAATATAACAAGCCAATACCCAGCTTGCCGCACATGGTTGCGGCGGGTAAAACATTGCATGCCACTATAATTACCCATACGGTTAATTTTAATTTTGAAAAATAGATATGTATATGTTAACAATAACCAATAACTGGAAAAGAGATAAAAATGAGTGATGAACAAAAGTTACATATGGTTGTGGGTGGTGAACTTGAAGATTTGACCAGCATTACGTTTAGAGATTTAGACAAGCTTGATATTGTTGGGATTTACCCAAGTTACGCCGAGGCGGTTGCCGCATGGAAGCCTAAGGCGCAGGGCAGTGTTGACAATGCACATATGCGCTATTTTGTGTTTAACTTACATAAGTTAATTGATCACGAAATTGAGTAATTGCGGATATAATCTTTAGTTAAAATCTTACTTTGCTCGACCGCGGGTTGGTCAAACGCATCTACACCTAATAAATGAGCGGTGGCTATTGTTTCGCACATAAAGTGCATGAGCAATGCACCCATTGTGGTGGCGTCTAACGTTTTTAGGTGGATTTTACGCACTGGAATGCCATTATCTGCCAAAGTTTTTGAAGTTGCGCGTTGTTGGGCGGTTACTATATCGCCGATTGTGCGGCCTTTTATATAATCGAATTCATCACTGGCAAATATATCGGGTTTTAGAGCGTTGCCCTTGCCCGACTGATTGCAGGTTATGAAGGTTATAAATTTATTTTTTGGCCCCGCGAGAAACAATTGCTGTTGGCTGTGTTGGTCGACAGGGCCTAGGGCGGCGATTGGGGTTAGACCTTTGCCATTTTTACCCAAGCTTTCGGCCCATAGTTGCACATACCATGCGCTGAATAATTTTAAGCGATCCATATAGACCCATAGAATATTTTCGTGTTGACCTTGTTGTGAAAAATAAACGTTATAGGCAGCGCCTTCTACAGCGTGTTGGGGGTTGTCGATAACTGATTTAGCACCTTGTTTGATTTGTTTTAAATCTAGATTATAGAGTGCGGCGATGAGTAAGCCAACATTGGATAGGACAGAAAAACGCCCGCCTATGCCTGTATGGTGGTCAAGTGTTGGGATTTGGTGTTTTTGCGCCAATTGGCGTAAAGGGTTTTTAGTTTGATTGTGCGGTTCGGTAATAATAATGGTGGATTTGCTAAGAGCCTCTGTGCCTTTCCAGTGACAATAAACACTGGTTAAGGCGATGGTTTCTAGCGTTGTTCCAGATTTTGAAATTATTATTGCCCCTGTGGTTTTTTTTGGTAAATTATTGAGCAAAGTTTCTAGGCTTAGGGCATCGAGATTGTCTAAAAAGTGGATATTGACATCTGGTTTATGCCCAACGCAGCCATAGCCTGCCAATTGCGCCAGTGCTTGTGCGCCTAGGCTTGAGCCGCCAACACCAATATGGATAATGTCGGTTAAGCCTGCCTTTAAGGTTTTGGCTAGAGTATTGAGGCTGTCGATTTCGGTTGTATCGGTGGCGTTGGTGAATAATGGCAGGTTTGCAATTTTTTCGGCTAGACCTGATGCGGCAGTGTTTTTAAGCGTGTTTAGCTTATCGGCATTATATTTCGATAAAATTTTTACATCAAAAGAATTCATTTTTTTCCTACTGTAATCTTTGCCATTTTGCTTACATCTAACAGATTTTCCGCCATTTTTGCAATATCGGCTTGGCTTACTTGGTTGACCAAATTATTGCGGGTGTTGATGAAATTTATACCAAAGTCGAAATATTGCATGGAGAGTAATTGATAGGCGATTTTTGAACCTGTGTCAAAGCGTAATGGATATGCGCCTGTTAGATAGCTTATAGCATTTTCAAGCTCTTTATCGCTAACACCATATGTGAGCATTTCTTGGTATAGTATTTTAATGGTTTCAGCCATTTTATCGGTCGATGTGGCGGCACTGCCTGTTATTAACGACCCGTGTTTTAGCGGCATTAATGAGGTATGTATGCCATAAGTTAAGCCACGTTTTTCGCGAATCTCTTCCATAAGACGTGAGGAAAAACCGCCGCCGCCTAAAATGTGGTTTAAGACGTTGAGTGTCATAAAACCATCGTCAGTTTGTGGAATAGATGGCAGGGCAAAGTTAACCACCGACTGCGGAACATCCATATAATGATGCTTGCTTTGCCCCATGCCGCTAAACTTTGCTTCGGCAATAATATGCGTGGGGGCGGTTATTTTTTGTCTGTTGGCAAAAATGCGTGTGATGAGTGCTTCTGCTTCTGCTTCATTAACATCGCCGACAATTGTTAAATAGGGTTGAGCGGTGTTAAAATTTTGTTGGGCGCAGTTGCTTAAATCAGCTTGAGTTATGTTGGCCAATGTATCTTCTGAACCTTTAACCAAATTGCCGTAAACATGTTCGCCAAAGGATAATTTCATGAGTTTTTTAGCAGCAATTTCGGACGGGTTGGTGCTTGCACTGCGAATGGAAGCGGTGATTTGGGCTTTAACACGCAATGTCGCATCTTCGGAAAAACGAGGTGAAAATAGCGCCATATTGAGCAAATCGGCGGCTTGGTTTTTGTTGGCTTTTAACATTTTAATAGAGCCGCTTATAATATCGCGCGTGGCAGAAAAATGTAAGTGGGTGGCGGTTTCGTCTAAGGCTTTTTGAAATTCTAAATCGTTTAAATTGCCCGCACCTTCATCTAACAATGCTGCCATAAGATAGGCTAGACCGTGTTTTTCGCCATCTAAAGATGAGCCGCCAATAAAAGCAAATTCTACACTTATAATGGGTAAACGACTATCGGTTACCAGCCATATATTGGCATTTTGGTCTAAATTTAATTGTTTAATTTGCATTTATTCTGCTTCTTCTAAAGTGCCAGTTAGGTGCTCATCTTTGCCAATAAGACTGCCTGTAACTGATGATTTTTCGTCGATATATTTATCGAGTGCTTCGATAATATCGTCTTTATTTAGAGCCTCGATGTTGCTTGACCAGTTTAGTATATCGTCTAACGACATGTTGCAGCTTAAACCTGCGCCTATCATTCTTGCCATTGTGGTTTGGTTGTCACGCGCATAGAGGCTGTCGGCAATCATTAGGTTTTTGGCGCGGGTAATATCTTCTTCACTAGGGCCGTTTTTAATGAAATTAGCAATGGATGTATCGACCAATTCACTCATATGATTTATGCCATATGGCTCACGCGGAATGGCGTAAAAACTCAGTGGTGCATAATCCATCGCGACGCTGTTATACCAGCCGCCTGCGGCTACAGCGGCTTGTTTTTCTATGACCAAGTCGACATATAAATGCGAGGTCGCACTGCCTGCTAATAATAAAGAGGCGAGTTGTAACGCTTCGGAGCTGTTTGGTTTTTTGGCATTGGCAACACGGGCTGAAGGGGCTAGATATTGTTTTATCCACTGGGGTTGTTCAACGCGCTTATCGGTTAAATTTACGGTTCGGGCGCACATATGTGGGGGTTCTATAACGCGCTTGCGTGGGGTTATATTGCGCGGTTCTATGTTGCCATAATGCTTTTGAGCGAGCTTTTGAACTTGCTCTGGCGTAACATCGCCCGCAACAATTAGAGTTGCGTTATCGGGTGCATAATGTTTTTTATAAAAACCTATAGCGTCATGTCTATCGAGTGTTGCAATTTCATGGTCCCAGCCGATAATGGGGATAGAATAGGGGTGGGCAAGGTAAAGAGCGGCGGTCATTTGTTCAAAATGAATGGCATCGGGTTTGTTATCGGTGCGTTGTTTGCGTTCTTCACGCACGACATCGCGTTCGGGCAGTAACACTTCATCGTTTAGGGTTAAATTGACCATACGATCGGCCTCTAACTGCATAGCAAGCTCTAACCTATCGGCGGCTAAACGCTCGAAATAACAGGTGTAATCTTGCCCTGTAAAGGCATTGTCTTGTCCGCCATTTTTAGCGATAATTTTACTATGCTCACCCGGAGCTATTTTATCTGTGCCTTTAAACATTAAATGTTCTAGAAAATGCGCAATACCCGATTTGCCAATATCTTCATCGGCAGCACCGACTTTATACCAAACCATATGGGTGATAACGGGTGCGCGATTATCCTCAATTACAATGACATTTAAACCATTATCGAGGGAAAAACAGCTTATGCCATTTTGCCTTTTTTCTATTTTCATAAAATTACTTTAAAATTGAGGATTATTTATTCAATTATTATGTGAAATTTTCCACAAATGAATTTTTTGCCTTCTAACTGGCAGACAGTTGGTTGTTTTTTAGCGATTAGTGCAGCAGTTGCAAGTGGGTTTAACATTTTTCCTGCTTCCATATCATCTCTAAAGGCGGAAAGTGAGGTGTATTTATAAGCCAAAGGCGAAACCTTAATAATAGGCGCTGGAGCTATAACGAGCTTTGGTTCTGCCTTAGGCTTAGGCTTAGGCGTAGCTTTTGGCTTGGCTTTGGCTTTAGGCTTAGCGGCTGCTTTGGGTGGAGTGTAATTTGGCAAGGTTATACCCGACGTCGTTGTTTTAGGCTTGCTTACTTGCTTAGATGCGGAGTTGTTTAAGCCTGATGCCCCCGAAATTGGTGAAGGCAATGCGCCTCTTTTGGCATTTTTAAGTGCGGCATTTTTTTCGACATTTGTTGCATCAATGCCTCTATTGTCTATGCCGAGAAGTTCGTTAAACCCGCCTGTAGAGCCGCATGATGCCAAAAATGCACTGGCAGTTAAAATGACTAGAATTTTTAATGCTGATTTCTTATTATATGCCATCTTTGCCCTGCTTTATCATTTTTATTAAGATTAATCTTACTATAGTCTATTGTCAATCTTCTTTAGTCTCAGATTTTGAGAAAAATATGATGTCAATGAGCATTAATATAACGCCTAAGGTCATAGCTATATCGGCTATATTAAACACATACCAATTATAATCGCCATATTTAAATTGCAATGTATCGACCACGCCTTCGCGGAAAACACGGTCATAACCATTGCCCAGTGCGGTGCCAATAAAAAATGAAAAATAAATAACGCTAAATTTTTCAGATGTGCGCAACACAATTATTATGAGAAGAATACCAACAATAACAGTTAATGAGGCTAAGGCTATACTGCCTGCGCCTTCTTGTTGAAACAAACCGTAGGCAATGCCTTTATTCCACACCAAAACCAAATTCATAAAAGGCAGCCATTCAACCACGCCTTTTTCGGCAATATTATAAATTTCTAACATATAATATTTGTGATATTGGTCGGCAATAAACCAAAAACCTGCGATGGCTGTCATCCATGTAAGGCGTTGGTTAAACGAAAAACCTGTATTTTCGACTTTGGTCATTTTGCATCAAATGCGCGCACTGCGGCGGCATCCCGTGGGGTTAAATCGGGGTAATCGGCATCTGTACCAACATCGGGTGATATTTTCCAACTGCGCAAACATTTTTTGCCTTTTGCCATTTTATGCACCACCCCAACGCCTTCAATTTCTAACAATTCAAAACCCATATTGGGTGTTGTTTCGAAAATGAGTTCGGCTTGGCTGGTTATAAAAATATCGGCAAAATCGCCATTGTCCATACCATCAAATAGGGTTTTGTATTTAGGGTTGTTGATATAAATTTCTGGAGCAGACTCTAGGCTTGAGCCGATGCGTTTTTCGCGGCGTTCGACTTCTAACGCGCCTGTAACCACTTTGCGCACTTCGCGAATTTTATTCCACTTATTTGCCAAATCATCATCTTGCCATTTGCTTTTCATTTCGGGGAATAAACGCAAATGCACACTGTCGCTTAAGTCGGGGAAGCGGGTTTGCCAAACTTCTTCCATAGTGAAAGACAAGATGGGTGATAGCCATGCGGTAATGGCGTAAAAAATGCTGTCCATAACACTGCGAGAGGCACGGCGGTTTATGCTGTCAGGCGCATCGCAATAAAGCGCGTCTTTGCGAATATCGAAATAAAATGCCGATAAATCATGGGCGCAAAAGTTTAACACATGTTGGCTGACCGATTTAAAATCATACTCTAGATAGGCTTTGCGCACTTGTATATCGAGTTCGAATAAACGCCCTAAAATATAACGTTCAAGTTCGGGCATTTGCTCAAAACTTAAGCGTTCACTCTCGGAAAAATCGCTGATATTACCGAGCAAAAACCGCATAGTGTTGCGCAATTTGCGGTAGCTGTCCATTGTGGTTTTAATCGCCTCATCGCCTAAGCGGGTATTGTCGGTATAGTCGGTCGAGCCAACCCAAAGGCGTAAAATATCGGCGCCGATTGTATTGGACATTTTAACAGGGTCGACACCATTGCCGAGTGACTTTGACATTTTTTTGCCGTTTTTATCATTAACAAAACCGTGGGTTAACACCGCTTTATATGGTGCTTTGCCGCGTGTGCCGATGCCGTTCATTAATGAGGATTGAAACCAGCCACGATGTTGGTCGGTGCCTTCGAGGTATAAATCGGCAGGCCAAACATGGTCTTCGCGGGCTTCTAAAACAAAAGCATGGGTCGAACCACTGTCAAACCACACGTCTAAAATATCTTGCACCATAGTCCATTCATCGGCTTTATAACCGATTGGTTCTAGGAAATATTCTGCGGATTTTTCGTACCAAATATCGGCACCATGTTGCTCGAATTTATCGGCAATGAATTTATTTAACGCATCATCTTGTAGCAATTCGCCTGTTTGTTTATTGGTAAAACAACAGAGCGGTACACCCCATGTGCGTTGGCGCGAAATGACCCAATCGGGGCGGCTTTCGACCATAGTACGAATACGGTTTTTACTAATTTCAGGATACCATTTAACTTCATTTTCGATGGCGTCTAAGGCTTTTTTGCGCAAGTCATTTGTATCCATCGAAATGAACCATTGTGGGGTATTGCGGAAAATAATAGGCGCTTTTGAACGCCATGAATGTGGGTAAGAATGGCGAACCGAACCCTTAGCAAGCAATGCACCGACCTCTATTAGGTTTTTAATAACCTGACCGTTAGCCGCGCCGAACTTGCCTTTTTCGTCAATAACTTGTAGCCCTGCAAAAATAGGCACATGCTTAAAATACTTGCCATCAGCACCAACGGTTTGCGGTATTTCTAGCTTTTCGCGAACACCAATTTCATAGTCATCTGCGCCATGCCCTGGGGCGGTATGAACAAAGCCTGTGCCCGCCTCATTTGTTACATGTTCACCTAAAAATAATGGCACGTCATAATCATAACCTTTACCCCTAAAGGGGTGAGAGCAAATTGCATCTGATAGTTGTTCTGCGGTTAAAGGCGTAAGTTCTTTAAGAGTTATACCTTTGGCAGCGCGGGCAACATCATCGGCTAAATTGCGGGCTAAAATAATTTTATCACCCAGCCTAGCAATACTGTCTTCGGTTACTGCGCTTACTTCATAAAGGGCGTAGTTAAATTTATCGGAAAAACAAATGGCACGGTTCGCGGGGATTGTCCATGGGGTTGTTGTCCAAATAACCACACTCGCATCTTTAAGGGCTGCATCGCCTGAAATTATAGGGAATTTAACCCACACAGAGGGGGATTTATGGTCGTGATATTCTATTTCGGCTTCGGCCAGTGAGGTTTTTTCGACCACTGACCACATGACGGGTTTTGAGCCTTGGTAAAGACCGCCATTCATCACATATTTCATAAACTCGCGGGCGATTTGTGCTTCGGCGCTGTATTTCATGGTAATATAGGGGTTGTCCCATTCGCCATTAACACCTAGACGTTTAAATTCATCGCGTTGAATATCGACCCATTTTTGCGCAAATGCACGGCATTCTTGGCGAAATTCTACAATGTTAACATCATCTTTATCTAACCCTTTGGCGCGGTATTTTTCTTCTATTTTCCATTCGATTGGCAAACCATGGCAATCCCACCCTGGCACGTAAAGTGCGTCTTTGCCCATCATTTGTTGAGATTTTACGATTATATCTTTTAAAATTTTATTTTGCGCATGACCTGCATGTAAGTTGCCGTTGGCGTATGGAGGCCCATCGTGCAAAATATATTTAGTGCGACCTTTGGCTTGTGCGCGGAGTTTTTCGTATAGATTAATATCGGCCCAATGTTGCAAATGTTTAGGCTCGGCTTTAGCCAGCCCCGCGCGCATAGGAAAACTGGTTTTTGGCAGTGCCAATGTGTCTTTATAATCTCTAGATTCGCTCATTTTTTGCTCATTTTATTTTAAAATATTATATGCTTTATGAACTGAAATTTTTTTGAAATCAATTCAATTTGTTTAATTTTTGCACTCTGGTGTTATTTTTTGCAAAATAGTGTTTAATCTTTGCTATATCATTGTCAATTGCTTTAATAAGCAAGTCTAAATTATCGAAATTTTCATCTTCACGAATAAACTTATGCAGGTAGATTTTTACCTGTTCGCCATAAATATCTTGATTGAAATTAAAAATAAACGCTTCAAGCCGCACATCTTTGCCATTAACTGCGGGGCGAGAGCCAAAGCTTGCTGCTGCTTGGTATGTGCGCCCATTAAGCTCAACCGTTGCGGCGTATGAGCCGTGCTTGAGGGCGCAATTTAAATTGGTAGCAATATTTATAGTCGGGAAACCTATAGTGCGCCCAAGTTGCTGACCTTTTTCAACCGTGCCTTCTATATACCAGTCATGCCCTAAGAGCTTGCTGGCGTAGGACACATTGCCATCAACCAAAGCTTGACGGATGTGGCTTGAAGAAATTATTTTATCATTTTGTTTTATTTGGGTTAAAATTGTAACGCCAAAACCATATTTATTGCCCATTTGATTTAAAAACTGGGCATCACCTTGGCGGTTTTTACCAAAACAAAAATCTTTACCAACTATAACATGAGATATTTTAAGCATATCGACCAATATTTTTTGAACAAATTGCTCGGCGGTTAAACTTATTAAGTATTGACAAAATTCTAGCGTTACCAATAAGTCGATATTCAATTGTTTAAACAAGCCTGCACGGGTTATATTATCGCTTAGGCTAAAGAAATGTTTGTCGGGGTTAAAAAATGCGCGCGGGTGGGGGGAGAATGTTATGACCCCATAGGGCACATGTTTTGTAGAAGTTTTTTTTGCCAACTCTAAAGCCTGTTGCAAAATATATTGATGCCCTTTATGCACGCCATCAAAATTACCAATTGCCAATACTGCGCCCTGCATAGAGGCGGGCAGCACCAAAGAAGCGTCAATAAGTTGTGTGGAGTTTGCCTGAAACTGGAACATAAAATATTTCTCTGGTTTAATTCATTCAACTTTTACAGAAAAACTTAGAATAAACCTAATCAAATTTATTTTGTTAACCTTATTTTTAGTTCCTTAGTTGAGTATGGACATACGAGGCGCGGGTTTTATTTATTCGTGCCAATAAGTTTAACTGTATCGCTTAAGTTATGTTTTAACATATTTTAAGCAATTAAGAATTTTGGAGCGAATGGATGGCTTTAGATTTATCAATGCAAGTTTTGGTCGTTGACGACTATAAAACAATGATAAGAATTATTAGAAATCTTTTGAAACAGTTGGGTTTTGAAAATATTGACGATGCCGCCGATGGCGAAGAAGCTTTAGGTAAACTAAAACTAAAAAGCTATGGTTTGGTGATTTCTGACTGGAACATGGAACCTATGACAGGTTATGAGCTGCTAAAAGAAGTACGCTCTGATGAGGTGCTAGCAAAAACACCGTTTATTATGGTTACTGCCGAATCAAAAACCGAAAATGTGATTGCTGCAAAAAAAGCAGGCGTGAATAACTATATTGTTAAGCCGTTTAATGCTGCTACATTAAAAGCAAAGATTAATGCCGTATTTGGCGAATCTTAAAATAAATTTAATATTACATAGATGTAATGCGCTTTATATTGGTGCGCGATGAATGACGTTAATTTGTAATTCATCGTAATTTTAAAGGATAGAATAATGAGACTTAATAGCGCACTTTCTAAACAGTCGGATGAAATTCTTGCACTATTAAAAGACGCCAGAAATAAAGATGTCAATATTAGTGATGTCATGGGAATGGCTGAAATTATGATGAATAGCATGAAGGCTTTTTTTGAAAGCATGGATATGGCTGTTTATAAAGAAATGCGTGATATTGCCTCTTATATTGAAAAAGCTAAGGGTGATATTTCTAATTTACAAGCCAATAAATTAAAGGGTGAACATATTCCAGTTGCTGGTCGGGAACTCGATGAAGTTGTTGCCGCAACCGAACGCGCTACCGACAAAATTATGGAAAATGCCGAAAAAATTATGGGGGCAGACATTAGCGATATAGCCGCCTATCAAGCCACTGTTAATGATGCGGTTATGGAAATTTTTGAAGCCTGCTCATTTCAAGACATTACAGGACAGCGCATTACCAAAGTGGTGACAACACTTAAACATATTGAAGAGCGCGTTTCTAAGTTTGCAGAAGCCACTGGAGTGCAAGATGGTGATGGAGGGGCTGTTAGTGAAGAAGAAGCTGCACGCCTTAAACGCGAAAAAGACCTTATTTTGCACGGGCCACAAAGCGCAAGTGAAGCGACCAATCAAAACGATATTGATGCGATGTTTGATTGATAATTAAGGCAGCGTTACTTTAGGCTAATTGTGCCATAAAATATTTAACTTCAACATTTTTTTCATTAATTTTTTGTTTAATAAAACCCACAAAATTATCTGAAAATATACTGCCGCTTTGGGTGTCGTCTTGTTCGAATTCACGTGCGTGAATGCCGTCGCCTATAAGCAGCATATCGCTGCCTAAATCGTTTGCGCCCGAAACATCGGTACTTAAACTGTCACCAATAATGAGTATTTTTTTGGGCTCAACTGAGCTGTTTGTTAATGCGGTTAGTTTTTCTTGGGCTTTTTTGTAAATAATCGGGTGGGGTTTGCCTGTGTAGATGACTTGTCCGTTAATTTTTTCATACATTTGTGCCAATGCACCTGCGCAATAGTATAATATACCACCAACATCGACAAAATAGTCGGGGTTTGAACATAAAAAGGGCAAGTCTTTTTGCTTCATTTGTTGCAATAGTGGCAAATAATCGTCTAAATCTACTTCATCTTTTTTGGCTAAAAATGTGCAAAGCGCATAATCGGCATCTTCTAGGTTGACCAGCGTTGAATAATCGGGCACTGCACCTTCTTGCTCAGCATATCGCGCCCCAAGATGAAAACACTTTTTATCACTCCAATCATCCATTATCGACTTTGCAACATCGCCCGAGGTGACCATATCATCGAAAAACCCACTTTCGGCTTTAATATAATTTTTAAGATGGTCTTTAATTTGGCTTGATGGGCTGGGGGCATTGGTAATAAGGATAACTTTTACTCCCTTTGCGCGGGCAGCCTTTAGAGCCAAAGTGCTGGATTTAAATGGCTCGACACCATTATGAACCACACCCCAAATATCACAAAAAATTGCATCATAATCATTTAAAATACTGTCTAAGTTCGATATTTTTTGCATACTAACCTCATTCTTTAATGTTTATGCGCTTCTTTAATTGTTATGCAGTTTTTTTATATTCGTCTAATAAATGTGACTTGTCGCGCACCAATGTTGGTTCACCAAACAAGTAGCCTTGAGCGAATTTTATATTACAATCTAACAATTCGGGTACAATATGTTCGTTCTGCACGCCTTCAATTATTAATTCTAAACCTGAACGACGGACATGTTCGGCGAAATCATCGACTAAAATTTGTGCGCCATGAGCCTCGGCGTTATTAAGGAAAATATTGACGTCTATTTTAATATATCTAAAGCCCAAAGCGTAGAGTTTGCGGAAGTCTATATTCAAATCTGTTACATTATCGAGTGAGAACCTAAAGCCTAACTGGTGTAGGCTAAGCAGTGATTCACTTTCGATAATACCTGTTTCATTTACAGTTTTTTGCGAAAATTCAAACACCAACATATCGGCTTGTTCTTGGTTGTTATTCATAAAATCTATGAATTGGTCGAAAAATGTTATGTCTAATAATGAATGACCCGATATATTGCAAAAAATCTTTAAATCGCGGTTGCGCTCGACAAATCTGCGGGCTAAAAGCACGCTTTTAAACAGCATAAGATTGTCTATTATTGGCATAATGCCAGCACGTTCGGCAACATCTATATACTCGCGTGGGGTAAGCACTTTGCCATTGCCATCTCTAACCCATGTATAGCTTTCATAATACGCAATATGGCGGGTTGGTAGAGTTACAATAGGCTGGGCGTATAAATCGACTGTATTGTCGGCTAAAGATTGGTTGAGCAACTCAAGCAAGTCATTGTCTGGGTTTTGCGGTTGTTTGGTTAAAACTATATCTGGAGTTTGTTGTTTTTGGGTAATTTTTTCAGGTATTGGTTCTAATAACTTTGATGAATTATTTTTAATAGTTTCATTAAGTCGGTTTATATTATCATTTATTGTGCGGTTTAGACCGTGCATATGTTTTATTTCATGGTCAAAATGCTGTCGTAAATATACTTGTTGCTTGCGGAGGTTGGCTATTTCAGAGGATATAGTGTCGATTTTCATGTAGATATTGGTTTCACCATCGTGTTCAGGCTTATAGCTTAGCATAAAAGTTAAATGTATTATTAGCATTAAAATAATGACCATTAAGCTCGAAAGTACAGTTTCGACTATGCTAAGACCTAATAAAACATTAGCAATTGCAGCACTGCTGACGGCAAGGATAAGCACAATGACAAAAATAGAAATTGTGCCTAAATATGATATTTTTCTGATTTGCATAAATACCTCTATACTACGCCCACTCTTTGAAGCGCACTGATTCATTTTAATATTATAGGCGATAGATGTGCTTTTGTTAACCATGAACTTTATTTAAATTGAAAAAATATTTATGCGTACGCATTGACTCTTTAGGTTGTAGCCCTTATCTATTCAATACGGTGTTAGCACTCTCTACTAACGAGTGCTAATTGTGTTAAATTTTATTATGGAGAGAGTAAATGGCTCTACGTCCCTTACAAGACCGCATTTTATTGCGCCCTGCTGAAGCAGAAACTACTACTGCATCGGGTCTTATTATTGTCGAAGCCGCGCAAGACAAGCCTTCAAAAGGCGAAGTGATTGCAGTTGGCAATGGCACGCGCAACCCAAATGGCGACTTAATAGCGCTCGATGTTAAAGCAGGTGATACTGTTTTATTTGGCAAATGGTCTGGCAGCGAAGTTAAAGTTGATGGTGAAGACTTAATGATTATGAAAGAATCTGACATTCTTGGTATCGTTGAATAATTTAAAATATTAATAATAATTTAGTTGGAGATAAACATGGCTAAAGAAGTAAAATTCGGCTCAGAAGCCCGCGTAAAAATGCTTGCAGGTGTTGATATTCTTGCAAATGCAGTAAAAGTAACCCTTGGTCCTAAAGGCCGTAATGTGGTTATTGAAAAAAGTTTTGGCGCACCACGCACGACTAAAGACGGCGTAACGGTTGCCCGCGAAATTGAACTTGAAGATAAGTTCGAAAATATGGGTGCACAGCTTATTCGTGAAGTGGCATCTAAAACCAATGATGTTGCTGGTGACGGCACAACAACAGCCACCGTATTGGCACAAGCCATTGTGCGTGAAGGCACAAAAGCTGTTGCTGCGGGCATGAACCCGATGGACCTTAAGCGCGGTATTGATATTGCTACTAAAACAGTTATTGCCGACCTTTTGAGCCAAAGCAAAACTGTTAAAACCAATGATGAAGTGGCACAAGTTGGTACAATTTCTGCCAATGGCGAAGCTGAAATTGGCAACATGATTGCCGAAGCAATGCAAAAAGTTGGCAATGAAGGCGTGATTAGCGTTGAAGAAGCTAAAGGTCTTGACAGTGAACTTGATGTTGTTGAAGGCATGCAGTTTGACCGTGGTTACCTTTCACCATATTTTGTAACAAATTCAGAAAAAATGACGGTTGATTTAGAAGAACCGCTTATTCTTTTACACGAAAAGAAACTCACAAACCTACAATCAATGTTGCCAATTTTGGAGCAGGTCGTACAATCGAGCCGCCCGCTTTTAATTATTGCCGAAGATATTGAAGGCGAAGCCTTAGCCACTTTAGTGGTTAATAAACTACGTGGTGGTTTGAAAATTGCTGCGGTTAAAGCGCCAGGTTTTGGCGACCGTCGTAAAGCAATGCTTGAAGATTTGGCCATTCTTACTGGCGCAACTGTGGTTAGTGAAGAAACGGGCATTTCGCTAGAAACATTCACACTTGAAGGCTTGGGAACAGCCAAACGCATTAATATTTCTAAAGACGACACTGTGATTGTTGATGGTGCTGGTGGGCAAGCTGCGGTTGAAAACCGTGTTGCACAAATTAAAGCACAAATCGAAGAAACATCATCTGATTATGACCGTGAAAAACTCCAAGAGCGTTTGGCCAAACTTGCAGGCGGTGTTGCCGTACTTAAAGTTGGTGGAGCAACCGAAGTGGAAGTTAAAGAACGCAAAGACCGTGTTGACGATGCGCTTAATGCTACGCGTGCTGCTGTGCAAGAAGGTATTGTTTCTGGCGGTGGTACTGCTTTACTAAAAGCTACAAAAGCTGTTAAAGCGTTAAATAATGACAATGCCGATATTCAAGCTGGTATTCAAATTATTCTGCACGCCATTCAAGCGCCTATTCGCCAAATTTGTGCAAATGCTGGTGTTGAAGGTTCGGTTGTTGTTAACAAAATTTTGGAATCAAACGGCAAGCTTGGGTTTAATGCCCAAACTGAAGAATATGTCGACATGATTGCTGAAGGTATTATCGACCCAACTAAAGTGGTTAGAACTGCTTTGACTGACGCGGCTTCTATCGCATCGTTAATGATTACCACCGAAGCGATGATTGCTGATAAGCCTGCTGCTGCAGGCGGCGCACCTGCAATGCCTGATATGGGCGGAATGGGTGGCATGGGCGGAATGCCAATGATGTAAACAAAATTTTTTAACATGAAGCTTTTCTTTAGCTGTTACACATGTTTTAAGATAGGAGCGCATAGTCTTTTGATTATGCGCTTTTTTTATTCGGCGATGCCCAATTCACCATTATTTCACTTAATGTTTGGTGGCTCGAAAAAGGTGGGTGATAATTCGGAGTTTCAAACAGCAACTCAGGCTTCGTATAAGGTTTTGCAAGATATTTGTGCGCCTTTAGCCATTGGCAAGGCAGGGCAAGAGGGCAATGAAATATTGGTTTGGTCGATAATTCATGGGTTTGTTAATATAATGCTTAATGATGATTCAGGTCGGCATAATGAGACCAACCCTAAGGAATTTTTGAAATTGATTTTTCCTAAGCTTTTGCTTAAATTGGATTAGAATTATTTTGTGGAGCAAGCAATATGTCAGAAAAGTCAGATAAAGCAAAAACCAGAGAGTATATTAGTGAAAAGTTTACAACTACTGAGCTTGGGTTTTTTAGAATAGCGCGAAATTTAAACCTTTCAGGCATGAGTAATGATGATATACTTGTGCATTGTCGTAAAATTATAGTGTCTACCCCAGATGAAAAAATGGAACTGCGCGGCAAAAATTATTATCTGTATTCCTCGAAATATTCTGCCGTTTTAACTGTTAATAAATCGAGTTTGGGGATTATTACGGCGAAAAAATGGAGCGGTTCTGTAGCGCCTGCCGATTAAAGTCTAGTATTGATTATTTTGTGCAACTTAATATTTTATTTTGTATTACTGAGCTTATGAACATTTTATTGTTATAGCGCACTGCTGTAGAGGAGCCAGATAGGGTTGAGCCATCTTCTAGGTATACAACGCGCAGTTCGCCGCCTTTAGTGTTGGTGGGTGGGGTGGCGTGGTAGACTATGGAGGGCGATGTTTTCTTTTTCCCTTGTATGTAGAGCAAACTTGAGAGGTTTTTGGGGTGACCGGCTATAGAAAATGAACCATCTTGATTGCGACGGATATTATCGCCACCTGCATCTATATATATTACCCCTGTTTTGGTGAGGGCATTGGTGTTAATATCGCGATCAAGAGTTACCAATGTACGATTGACAGTATCGGTTACAAAAACTTGTGTGCCGTCTTGGCTCATCTCTATACCATTGGCGAAAACAAAACCATCGGCGGCAATGGTTGCTTTGTTGCCGTTATAATAGATAACTTCGGAATATTTAAGTTTGAACGTGCCGTTAAGCATCGCTCCAAAACCACGGCTTGTGCCATCTTCTGTGGCGTAGAACTTTTCGCCATTAATGGCGGTAATGGAGTTTAGGCTACCCGACAAACCAGATATGGACTTTATATGTTGTAATTTACCATCGACAATATCGAATATCTCCACCGTTGATGTTCCGGCTTGGGGGCGGTTAATGGCGAATAGGCGTTTAGTGCCATTTTCTAATGTTATTAGACTTATGCCTATTGGGCGGAATTTTTTATCGAAATCGGTTAATAATACGCCAATTTTTGGGTTTGCATCATTCATATTTAGAATATAAATATTACCGCCTTGTGTAAACGAATCTTGCAAATGCCTTGGCGATGCCGAAATGTACAATTGCCCTGTATCATAATCGGCGAATAAATCTTCCGAGCCGTAGGGCGCGTCTAGCGATTGGCATTGATAGTCGCTTTCGGCTTTTATATATTTAAACTCACCTTGTTGGACAAGCAGCCTTACCGTTAAAAATGATGTCAGCATTAGTAAAGAAAATATAATAAGGAATTTGTTTTTTTTAAGCATTATATAGTCCCATTTTTATATAGCCACGCCTTGATTTTGCAATTTGACCAGATTGGCATAAGTTCCTGCTTTACTCATTAAGTCGTTATGATTGCCTGTTTCGACAATTGCACCATTATCAATGACGAATATACGGTCGGCATCGCGGATGGTTGACAATCTGTGGGCGACTATAAGAGTTGTTCGACCTTTTGCCAAGTTTTCTAGGGCTTTTTGCACTTTCTTTTCTGCTTCGCTGTCTAATGCGCTTGTGGCTTCATCGAGCAGTAAAACTGGGGCATCGCGTAAAATTGCTCTTGCTATGGCTATGCGTTGGCGTTGCCCGCCACTTAGTGCCATACCGCGTTCGCCAAGTGCTGTGTTATAGCCGTCGGAGGTTTGCATTATAAAGTCGTGCGCTTCGGCAGCTTTGGCGGCTTTTATAACGTCATCATCTGAGGCGTTTACTCGACCGAAGCGTATGTTTTCCATAGCGCTGGAGGCAAAAATCATTACATCTTGTGGTACTGTGGCAAATTGGGCGCGTAAGTCTTTGGGGTCGAAATCGGTAATCTTATGTGTATCGACAGTGATTGTGCCTGAATTTGTATCGTAAAACCGCATGAGCAAATTGAATATGGTCGACTTTCCTGCACCTGAAGGCCCAACAAAGGCTATGGTTTCGCCTTTTTTGACTTTAAAGCTTAGGTCTTTAAACAACTGGTTTTCTTTTTCACCATAGGAAAAGTCGACATTATTAAACTCGACAAAACCTTCTATTTTTTTATTCAATTTTAGCGGCGAGGCGGGGGATTTGATGAGCGGGGATATATCTAACAATTGCATGATGCGGTGTGATGCGCCTGCCATTTGCTGAATTTCACCCCAAATTTGGCTGATTGATGCAAGGCTACTGGCGGCAAGTACGGCTAGAATTACAAATTGCGATAAATCACCCAGACCCATGCTGTCGTTTAACACTGCTTGTGCGCCCATATATAGGATTGCTACAACCGAGGCGAATATCATAAACACGCTGACAGCAATGAGTCTTGATTGAGCTAAAATGCGGATTGTGGCGACATCTAGCGCGTGGTTGATGCTGGTTTGAAAATTTTTACTGGCTGTGTTTTCATAGGTGAAAGACTGCACGGTGTGAATACCCGACAAGGTTTCACCTGCATAGGCGGTGGTATCGGCAAAAGTGTCTTGAGCCTTTTTTGCCATATCGCGCACGCGTTTGCCCATAAATACCAATGGCAACACCATTAATGGAATGGCGGCAACAACCAGAAGGCTTAAATACCAACTGGTAATAAACATCATAATAACCGCGCCGATGAGAATAAAACTATTGCGCAACAACATTGAAATACTCGCGCCAACAGCTGATTTTATTGATGTTGTATCGCTAGACAAGCGGGATAATAAATCGCCTGTTAAGTTTTCTTGATAGAATTTTTGGTCGAGGCGTAGTAATTGTTCGTAGAATTTAGCACGCAAATCGGCCACCACACGCTCGCCTATTGACATAACGAAATAATAACGAAACGCGCTGGCGGTTGCCATAATTAATGCTAGGGCTAGAAAAAATAAGAATTGTTGGTTGATGTTAACGGCGGTGTTCTCGGACAAGCCACTTTCGACCATGCGTTTAACGGCATAGGGTAACGCCAATGTGGCGCTGGCGGCAACAGTTAAAAAGAATAATGCACCAAATACATATTTTTTATTCATCCACACAAAAGGCAAAAGTTTTACAATTGGGCGTAAGCCGCCAAATTCGGGCTTTTTTTCTGAGGGTTGGTTGTTTTTGCTGTCGCTCATTTAATATCTCCGCTATTTATTAAATATATAAGCCTTCATTTTACATTATTCAATGGTTTTTTAGTCGGGCATAGGTGTTTAAAATACTTGTTTTTGCAAATTTTTTGGGTTATACCCCACCAATAAATTCATTAAAAGCTAGTGGACTGGTAATTCTTACGGTCTTTCATAGTTTTTCTAAAATGTAAGGTTATTATTATGAGAAGCGATATTCACCCTGATTATCATACAATTAAAGTTCAAATGCTTGACGGTACGGTTTATGAAACCAAATCGACCTGGGGCAAAGAAGGCGATACGTTGGTATTAGACGTTGACCCATCAACCCACCCTGCATGGACAGGTGGCGGCGCACGCCTTACAGGACGTGGCGGACGTTTAGACAAGTTCAACAAACGCTTTGAAGGCATGTTGGGTTAATTTAAAAAAATTGAACTAAGTTTTTATAAGGTGTCCTTTGCAGGGCACCTTTTTTAATTTCTAACTATTTTGACCAAATGCAGCTTGTAATTTGTTGAATTGTTCCCTTGCGCCTGTTTGGGTGGGGGATTGTTCATCTGTGGATTGCCAGAATTTTTTATCTATTTTTTGCAGACGGATTTGCAAGTTGAAGCTTTTATTTATGAGCTCGATAAGGGCTACTGGTAGTTCGTCGATTAATGTTGTTATATCGTCTACTGGGCGTTTTGATAGTTTAATACGATTGCTGTCGCGTTTGATTTCTTCGACACCCAATTCGCCATTTTTTAGAGCGCGTTGAAGCAGCAACCAAGAGGCGATTTGCATAAGCCGTGTTGTTAGACGCATACTTTCTGAAGCATAGGCTAATGCTTGCGGACGGCTTAATTCGCGTGATTGAACACGACCATTGCCATCGAGATAATTGGCAGTTTCCTCGACCAATGCCATACCTTCGTTAAATAACGATTGGAACTGGCTTGAGGCTGCAAAAAATTCTACATAATTTACAGTTTCCGAAATTTTATTCTTATTATCCGATGATTTCATTGCGCACCCTAACTCAAAACTAATTTCTGTATTATAATGGTTTATTTTGGGAAGTATGCAAAAAGCTTAACAAATGGTTAACGGGGTTTTAAGGGTTGTTATAACAAGCTATGAATTTGCGTTTTTCACATTTTTACGTTCGGCTTTGCCTCTCTTTTACCTGCGGGCGGGTGCTCTGCACCCTT
>CAZHCZ010000030.1:0-15790 GCA_964531635.1 uncultured Hyphomicrobiales bacterium
CCAACTAAAGCTGGGGTTTTGTGGGTAATTATGTGAGTGGCTACACCTTGAGTTAAAGCCGCCATTCGCCCTTTATCTTCAAAGGTTTGCCTAAAATCACTGTTTAAGAAAAAGGGTAGAATTTTAGGAATAATACCGCCTGCTATATAAACCCCACCAAATGCCGAAAAATGCAAACAATGGTCGCCTGCCACCCGCCCTAAAATATTACAAAATAGGTTTAAACTTTCGACCGCCAATGGGTCTTGATTGTTTAACGCTAGGGTCGAAATTTGACTTGGAGTAAGGTCTTGGATTTGCGTATTGTCTATATCTGCCAATGTATTATATATGGTTTTAATGCCTATGCCTGAAATAAGTCGCTCTATAGAAATACGATAATGGCTCTTGCGTAATTTTTTACCCAGTTCAAATTCGCGGTCGGTATTGGGGCTAAATGTTGAGTGACCTGCTTCGCTGGCAATTGGGTGCCAGTGTAAATGCCCACTGTCTAAACCACACGGGATAAGTGCCGCCAACCCTAAGCCTGTACCGGGGCCTATAACCAATTTATTGGCGTTTGGTTTAATTTTCCCGCCACCTATCTTTAGCAAATCTGTGCTTTCCATATGTGGCAGGCAATAGGCTAATGCGGTAAAATCATTTATAATATTAAGCCGATCAAATCCAAAATATTTTATATATTCGGTTTGAGAAAAACTAAAATTAACATTGGTTAGAGTGATTAAATCACCCGTTATAGGAGCAGCAACGGCAAGAGCCGCATTTTTAATGGCAGCTTTTTTTTCTAAGTTGTTTAGGCTTAAATAGTGTTTTACAATATCTTTTAGGCTTTTATAGTCGCCATTTTTAAAATATTGGATGTTAAATGGCGCCGAATTTGGGCATTTAGCCAAAGCCAAACGCGTATTTGTACCGCCAATATCACCTAAAATTGCATACATAATTTAATCAACCCAATAAAAAACTAATTCACAGGGATAATGAGTTGGTAGTTTTTACCATTATCCGAATATTGAATACTTACTGTATAGTTCGAATAATTATTATTGCCAAATATTTTAAATTTTACGTGAGTTTTATCTGTTGAATATGTTTGGTAAAACCGGCCCTTTATATCGGTTATAAAGATGTCGCCTTTTATTGGAGAGGCTAATGTTAGGGTAAGCATGTCATCACTTTTATTGGTGGTAAGAATTTGACTGTCTTTTAGCTTTATATCTTCTGGAATTTGTTGAAAATCAGGTAGGAACCTAATGTAATTTAAAGTTTTCCTTAAGTTTCCTGCATCTAAATGCAGTGAAAACTCTGCACGAACGGGCAGGCAAATTTCATCACAAACTGCATAATCGAAAATTATATTAAGTGACGAATCACTTTGTGTGTCTTTTCTATCGACAGTAACAAATAATATGACCCTATCTTCATAGCCCCATGTTTCGGTAAATTCTGTTGTATATTTTTGGGGCTGTGGATATTTAATTTCTACAGTTTTTTCTAAAATATTAGCACCGTTAATTTGTATAATTGGGGGCAGACCAGCGCTGCCTGCTGATTGCCAATATGTTTTATAATTTTTTGCTAAATTAATTTCGATACTTAGGGAGATTTCTTGCTCTGTTGCCTGCAAAATATGAGCGCGAGCATTGCTATAGAATGAAGCCTGCCACTCTGAACTTAGTTTATCATTAGCCGCCACACTATTTGAAAGGTAAAAAAATAAGCCAAATATTATACAAGTATATTTTAGCAATCCGCGTTTCATTATATGGTTATCCTAGCTGTTTAGAATACTATCTTAATATAATATCTTGATTTATTCTATGTTTTAGCAATAGTATACTTTCGTAGAATATGACAATCAAACTTTTGTGAGGCAAGGGTGGAATTAACCAATAAGCTACTAATTGCATTACCAAATATGACTGACCCCCGTTTTAAAGGTGCAGTTATTTATATATGCTCACACAATAGCAGTGGCAGCCTTGGCTTAATTGTCAATTTCCCTTCGCAAAATTTAACCGTTGGTGATACATTAACTCACTTAAACTTGCCTGAATTTGACATTGAAACGCTTAAAGAACAAGAAAGAAACGCCGAAAGAACGCCGAAATCGACTATAGAAATGCCGCCGTATTTATTTGATATTCCAGTGTTAAAAGGCGGGCCTGTTGAGCATAATCGAGGGTTTATTTTGCACAGTGATGATTATAATTTACCCAAACATACATTGCATATTTCGGACAGTATTTCAATGACATCAACGGCAGATATTCTATCAGATATATCACTGGGCAGAGGTCCTAAGCAGATTTGCTTTGCCATTGGCTATGTGGGCTGGAGCGCAAAACAGCTCGAAGATGAAATTGTTAACAATGTGTGGCTAATAGTCGATAGTGATGATGATATTGTGTTTGACCACGAATATGAACATAAATATGAAAAAAGCATGCAACTGCTCGGCATTAAGCCAAAAAATTATGCATCACTTTCTAACTTTATTGGCAGAGCATAGGTATCGCCCGCGGCTACTTTTTTCTTCCACGAAAACCTAAGTCTATGCGAGCTTGGGATTTATTATTAGTTATGTAAAGTTAGCAGAGAGAAAGTTTAGGCTGTCCTTGGCGCTCATGGGTTGCCCAAAGCGGTAGCCCTGCACCCATTCGCAGCCTAAGTTTATAAGTTCGTGGGCTTGTTCATCTTCTTCGACACCTTCAGCTATAACCTTTAAGCCCAAATCTCGCGCCAATTGAATAACCGCTTTTAGAATAATTGGACGGGTTTCGCCAAAATTTTCACCGCTTACAAATGAACGGTCTATTTTAATAATATCAAATGGAAAATGATGTAAATATGCCAATGATGAGTAACCTGTGCCAAAATCATCTACCGCTAGGCCTGCACCTATTTCTTTTAACGCATTAAGAATTTTTCGAGCGCGTTCCGGGTTTTGCATTACCAATGATTCGGTAACCTCTAGCTTTAGTGTTTTTTCTATAACATTGAAGCGGTTTAGTACATCTTGCACCTGTTCTATTAATTTGGGTTGGAACAATTGCAAGCTTGACATATTAACCGATACGAATAGAGGTTCTTTGTGGCTAAAGGTCGTTTGCCAAATGTTTAATTGTTTTGCCGCTTGCACCAATGTAAACTGCCCTAATTTATGGATATGCCCTGTTTCTTCTGCCAGCTGAATAAAATCATTGGGTAAAATGTCGCCTTCGGTTGGGTGGTGCCATCTGATTAGAGCTTCGAAACCAACGGGGCGCATGGTTTTTAGTGAAATAATCGGTTGGTATAACATTTCAAATTCATTGCGGGCTATCGCTTGGCGCAAATCATTTTCGCGGGTGAACCTATCGGTTGTAGTGTTATTAAGCGCGGGAGAATAAAAGGTTATGGGGCTGTTATTGCTCACTTGTTTTGCTAAATTAAGCGCCACTTCAGCTTTTTGTAACAAATCATCAGGTTTATCGGTTTTATTATCTGGAACTATAATACCAATGCTGGCATTTAAGGAAATTTCTCTATCGTGCAATTTAATCGGCGTTAAAACCAATTCACGAATTTTTTCGGCAAACTTATTTATTAAATCCACATCATCATAATCGGTTAAAATAATAGCAAATTGGTCGGTGTTAAGGCGAGCAACGGTGTTTGTACTGCTAATATAATCTTCTATGCGACTGGCAATAGTCATAAGCAAGCTGTCAGCAGCGGCGATGCCTATGCTGTCATTAACATCTTTAAAACGGTCGATATAAACCAACAATAATGCTGGCATAATTGTATTTTCTTGTGTGGCACGGGTAATAGATCTGGACAATCTGTCGAAGAATAAAGAGCGGTTGGGCAAGCCTGTTAGGCTGTCATGCACAGCATCTTTAAACAACCTATCTTCGGAGGTTTTGCGCATTGTAACATCGTTTAATGTGCCTACAAACCCTATAAGATAGCCTTCATCGTCGGTTAGGGCAACGGCGCGCAGGTCGAACCAATGGGCATCGCCATTATGGTTAATTAAGCGAAAATTCTCGTCTATTCTTGAATTGCCTTCTTCTAGAATAGAGGTTAACACCTTTTCAAACTTCTGTGCATCGTGTCGATGTAAATATTCTAACCATTGATTAACTGGAACACTCATTGTGCCATGTTGGTAATTTAACAAGTCGTCCAATTGCGTGCCGCACTTTACGTTGCCCTTTAACAAATCCCATTCCCATAAAACTTGACCACTGCCTGCTATAGCAATTTCGGAAATATTGGTTTGTTGGGTGGGTGTTGGTTCTGGTTTAAGCGAGGGGCTTGTTGCTAGATATTGATTGTCAGTTTTTGACATAAAGTCTTGTAATAATGCACTAAAACACATGAGCAAAAATAATACATAAATAACACCAACCAAAAGATTTAGATATAGAACATCTGGTGCTAGAGAAATATATATTTGGGCAAATGTCCAAAAGGCAAAAACGACCCAAATGGGCAGTAGAGTTCGCGCAGTCGAAAAACTTTCGCTATTCCAATGATTATAAATTAATACAAAACCTACACCTGTTACCAATATGGCGTTTAAGCGGGCTAATGTTGCCGCAAAAGATGGTGAAATAAACGCGGCAATTAGCGCCAGTGCAGCAATGAAAATAGGAATTAAAACAACCCATTGAAATTTTTCAAAAAAGTGTGTCCTATCGAATATATAGTTTTTATTAAAGAAAAAATACAATAAAATAAGTGGAACACTGTTTATTACCACCTCTGCCAAAGCTCTAATAAGTGCCAATAAATACGTGTTTTTAGGCAGCATAACTGTTAAAAACCCAAATTCTTGCAAAGAATAAACCAATGCTGCCCAGCAAATAACCGCAGCGCTTAGCGATAAAGCATCACGCCTTATAACCACAAGGCTAGAAACTAAAATTGCAAAAAGCCCCAAAATGCCAATAAGTAAGCCTTGATAAAAAGGCAAATAATTTTGCGTGCCGTTATAAGTATCTATATCCCACAGGTTCAGTCGAGTGGGTATTTCATCTGCCACGCGCCCTAAAAATGTAACTGTTTTTTCTGGCGGGAGAGTGAGTTGAAAAATATCATTGCCATTTATTGTTTGTAATTTAGGTTTTTGCCCTAAGGATGAATAAATTTGTGCAATGCGCGACCCGCTTAAAACAGGCATAAAAAGCCCTGCATTGCTAGCGCTATAATGCGGGGCGACAAGCAGGCGAACTATAGGGAGTTTACTTGGGTTTGTTAAAGAAAAGCTTATCCATTTTGGGGTGGTATTATCTGCACTTAATATAGTCAGTGATTTTTTTTCGAAAGGTGCTGGGCGAATGACTGGAACGCTTATTAACGCCGACGCTTCGTGTATTGTAATTTCATTGACTATGCTTAGGTAACGCGCATCGGGAAAAACCAAAATATCTTCGATAGCAGAAGCACTATTTGGAGATGCTAATATTAAACTTAAAATACAAAAAATAAAAGCAGCAAAACGATGTTTCGTTTTTGCAATTTTAAAGTTTGTTGCCACGTGTCTTCGAATCATCAAATTCCCCAAAAGAGTATTTTAAATACTGCCTTTTTTATAGTATTATTGTCATAGCCTTATCAAACTTTTTATTCAATAAAAAACAGTCAAATCAAATAATTGTAACTGGGTTTAATTGCATCTAATTTTTGCAAATAATATATGGTCGCGCCATTGGTTGTTAATTTTTAAGAATTGCTTGGCAACGCCCTCTTGTAAAAACCCGTTTTTTTCTAACACGCGAATAGACGCTTTGTTATTTGTTAATGTGGCAGCTTGTACACGGTTTAAACCCCATTTATTAAAACATGCGTTGCTCATTAGCCCGACCGCCTCACTCATATAGCCTTTTGAATTTTCGGCTTGGCTTGTCCAATATCCCAGCGTACAGTTTTGAAATATTGTGCGCTGGACATTATTTATATTAATACCACCGAGCAAACGGTTATCGGTTTTATGAAAAATTAAAAAACCGTATTTTACATCGGCACTGGCGGCATGTTTGTCATTTTTCACACGGGCGTAAAAATATTTTTTGCTTAACACATCTTTATGCCATGTTGGTTCATAAAGTTTAAAAAAATCCTGCCCTGCTTGGCGGGCAGTTTGCCAGCGCATATAATCGCGCTTTTCTGCCATTCGAAGGTATATATTTTCACCCTCAATTGGTTGTTTTGCTAAGCGTAAATTGTGGCTTTCGGCAAACATTTAACGCCCTAGTTGTATTGTTGTGTGGGGTTTTAAGTTTTTTTCGGAACTGATAAATAAATTTTGAGCAACGCGGCTTACATCTTCTAATGTTACAACATCTAGCTTGGTTAGAATTTCATCTATTTTTATTAGTTTTTTATAAAAAGTGTTTTGACGCGCAATTTGTTCGCTACGTGAAACTGGGCTTTCGAGGCTCATAAGTTGGGAGGAGCGAATTTGAGTTTTAGCACGTGCAAGCTCAGTAGGTTCTAATGTGCTTATAAGGGTGTTAAGTTCTTGATAGATTAAAGACTTAACTTCATCTATTGTTTTTGAATTTGCAGCGGCATAGATGAATATTAAACCTGTATCGTCAAAACCCCAACTGCTGGCATAAATACTATAACACAGCCCTTTTTGTTCACGAATATTTTGGAATAGACGCGATGACATGCCGCCACCTAATAATTGTGATAGTAATTGTTGGGCAAAAAAATCGGGGTGTTTAAAGTTAAGGGATTCAAAACCTATAAGCAGATAGCTTTGCTCTAGAGACTTTTTTATAAATATATTATTTGCTGTAAATTGAGCTTTTGTTAGTGCAATGGGTGCGGTTTTGGGTTGATTGGAAAAATATTTTGTAGCAAGCTTAACCAGCTCTTCGTGGCTTGCACCGCCTGCCATCGCTATGGTCATATTTTCGGGGTGGTAATGTTTTTTAAGAAAGTTTTTAAGCTGGGTTGCGGTGAGTGCTTTAACCGATTTTTTAGTGCCTAAAATTGAACGCCCAATGGCTTGGTTTTCATAAGCATTGGCGATGAGAGCGTCAAAAAGCACATCGTCTGGGTCGTCATCTGTTGCGGCTATTTCTTGTAATATTACAGTTTTTTCTTTTTGCATTTCTTCTTCGGCAAACAGCGGGTTTTGTAATATATCCGCTAAAATCTCGACCCCTAGCCTTAAGTCTTCTTTTAGCAACCTAAAATAATAACTTGTGACCTCTATACCTGTCGAGGCGTTCATATCACCGCCGACATTTTCAATCTGTTCGACAATTTGCTTAGCAGTGCGGTTTTTTGTGCCTTTAAACGCCATATGTTCGAGAAAATGCGCAATGCCATGTTCGCTTGATGTTTCGTTACGTGAACCAACTTTTATCCACGCACCAACTGATATTGATTCCACAGGCATTTGATGACTGACTATAGTTAAACCGTTTGCCAGTTGAGTTGAATAGACATTTTCTTCGACTTTAGTCGTTTTTATATTGCTCAAATTTATTTATCCTTGTGCAATAAGGGCGTGGCTTTTAATATAATTTGCTATTTCTGCTTCATCATTGTTTAAAATATCGTAGCGTTCGGTACGTTCGAATAAGTCGCTTAAATGGCTAGGCAGTTCGGGGTGTATGCCCGTTGCGGCTTTAACAGCATCGGGGAATTTAGCGGGGTGGGCGGTCGATAATATAACCATATTATTGTCGCTTAAATGGTTTTGGGCTACATAATGCGCAACTGCAGTGTGTGGGTCGATAAGTTTGGCGCTGTCCTTTAATACGGCTTTCATTGTAGCGTTAACTGCCTTTTCGTCGGCTTTACCTGCTACAAAATCTTTGTTGATATTGGCAAGCGTTTGCTCAGGAATTTTGAAGTTTTGCGACTGTTTTAATGATGCCATCATTTGGTTTATTTGCTTAGAATCGCGGTTAGAGGCTTCGAATAATAGCCGCTCGAAATTACTAGAAATTTGAATATCCATACTTGGACTAGTGGTGGCTATAACCTCTGTCATATCATAATTGCCCGTTTCTAAGGCTCTGGCTAAAATATCGTTTTCGTTCGTGGCGATGATGAGTTTGCCGATGGGAAGCCCCATTTTTTTAGCAACAAAGGCGGCAAAAATATCGCCAAAATTACCCGTTGGAACGGTGAAATCGCAAAGTTTATCGGGCCCACCTAGCGCCAGGCTGGCAGTAGCATAATAGACAACTTGTGCCATGATACGCGCCCAATTGATGCTGTTAACACCCGATAAAGCCACCTTGGTGCGAAAATCTTTATTGTTGAACATGGTTTTAACTTGGTTTTGGCAATCGTCGAAATTGCCTTTAATGGCTATGTTATAGACATTTTCAGAACCTGATGTAGTCATTTGTCTGCGTTGTACGGGGCTTACACGTTCGTCAGGGTGGAGGACAAATAAGTCGATCCGCTCACACGACATGAAGGCATCTATCGCGGCACCGCCTGTGTCGCCTGATGTCGCGCAGACTATGGTTGCGCGTTGATTGCGTTTGCTTAGCGCTCTGTCCATTAACTTGGCGATGAGCTGCATGGCAACATCTTTAAAGGCAATGGTGGGACCGTGATAAAGTTCTAACAACCATTGTTTATTGTCCAACTGCGTTAGTGGGGTGACGGCTTTATGTGAAAAGCTAGCATAAGCTTCGTTTATTATGGTTTTTAGTTCGGCTTTTGGTATGCAATCGCCAACAAACGGGCTTATAATAAACTCTGCAACTTCTGTGTAGGGTTTGCCGACCATTTTACGCCATTCATCTTTACTAAAGTTTGGGTATGTTTGAGGCACGTATAGCCCGCCATCATCAGCCAAACCTTTTAGCATGACATCTTCGAAGTTTAGGGCTGTTTTGTCGCCACGAGTTGATATGAATAGGGTCATTATTTGTCCTTATTTAGATATAAGCGCCCATTATAGATGTGCATATAAATGTATAATATGAGCAAGCCTAGAGCTAGAGAAAACCAAGTTATAAGATAACTTAGGTTGTTGGTGGCAGATTTGAGTTCTATTTTGGTGAGTTTTGGAAAATCTTGCAACGGTGGTTGGCTTAATGATATATAAACATTTTGCATATTTTCAAGTTTAAATTTTTTGCCCATTGCGGGAATGTCGCGCCAGAACCATATTTCTTCGTTAACTTGGTTATCGGGTAAAAAACTGCCTTGGTTTTCGGCGGTTTTAATATGCCCTTTTAGGGTTAGTGTTCCTAAACCGCGCTTATTGTATAGTTCGGGCTGAGTTAACAATTCTTGTGGTATAAAACCACGGTCTATCATTATTGTGCTTGTGCCGCTTTTTGTTATAAATTCAAACGGAGTGAAAACATAAAATCCATAAATTGTGGTTCGGGCGGACCTTGCATATTGCCCGCGCATTAATATTTGTTGTTCACTAAGGTACCGACCAGTGAGTTCTACAGCACGGTATTTTTTTTTAGCGAGATTGCCTTCTCCAAGTAGGGTGTTTAATTCTACTGATGCGATTTTAGAGAATTCTTCTAGCAGCGTCGCTTGCTGGCTTCTTATTTTATAGCGATCGACTTGCCATGTGCCAAGAGTTATAAGCGCAATGAATGCAAGAAGCGAAAAAAATGTTAACCATGGATAAGGTTTAAAAGTCATACGAGATTGTTTACCATACAAAACTAAAAAAGGCGATTTAAAGCCGCCTTTTTTGTGTTTTTATAACAAGTTTTCTTATTGACCCAATACATAGATAAAGATGAATAGGAAAATCCAAACCACATCGACAAAATGCCAATACCATGCGGCGGCTTCAAAACCAAAATGATGCTCGGGTGTAAAATGACCTTTAATGGCACGGATAAGCATTACAAATAACATGACCGTTCCCATAATAACATGGAAGCCATGAAAGCCTGTTGCCATATAAAATGCCGAGGCGTAAAGACCTGAATCAAACGTAAATTTTGCTAGACCATATTCATAAGCTTGCAAGCCTGTAAACATTAAGCCCAAAACAACCGCACCCGCTAAGCCCATAATAAGTGTTTTTCTATCATCATGAATAAGTGCGTGATGCGCCCAAGTTACGGCAAAGCCTGAAAGCAGTAAAATTAGGGTATTAATGAATGGTAAGCTCCACGGGTCGAATGTTTCGACCGATACTGGAGGCCACACACCGCCTGTATATTCTACACGCATATATTGCATAGGATCGGCAGGGAATAGTGCGCCATCGAAATAAACCCAAAACCAGCCAACAAAAAACATAATTTCAGAAGCGATGAACATAAACATGCCATAGCGCATGTGCAATTGAACTACAGGGGTGTGATGTCCACCAGTTTCAGCTTCATTAACAACATCGCGCCACCAAAAGTAAGAAATTGCAAACACCAACATCATACCAATAAGTGGCAATAGACCTGAACCTAAAAATATCACGCTCTCATAGTCATCTTGGTGCATATAAAGCACAAACCCAGCAGCCATAATAAAAGCTGACCATGCCATTATAAACGGCCATGGGGATGGGTCTACCAAATGATAATCATGGTTTTTTTCGTCTGACATAATGCCTACCTCCTAATTTTTTTGTTACATTTTAGCCTTCAACTGGGTAAAATGTATAAGACAATGTTATTGTATTAATATGTTCTAATTCTGGGTCATCGGCGTAAGCAGGGTCGATATAAAAATCTATGCCCATTTCTGTGCTTTCGCCAACTTTTAGCTCTTGTTCGGTAAAACAAAAACATTCAATTTTGTTAAAATATATACCCGCGGCTGACGGGGTTACATTGAATACCGATATACCCATCGTTGCTTTGTTACTTAAGTTGGTTGCTTTATAAAAAACATTGGCGTTCTCGCCTAATTTTAATGTAATTTCGCTTTGAACGGGTTCAAAATCCCATGCCAACTTATTGTCCACATTAGCATCGAAGCGAATCCTTACTTTTCTGTCTAATATAACATCGGAAACACTATCGACCCGTTGAGTTGTACCGCCAAAACCTGTGACACGGCAGAAGGCTTCGTATAAAGGCACGGCCGCATAAGCCACGCCAATCATTAACGCCACAAACAGTATGAGCGATAAAGCAATTTTATTTGCCCTTTTACTATGGTCATCGTCACGAGTTCCGTTCATTAAAACTTATACCTTAAATTGGACGGTTGAAAAAATTTGCACCCAATTGAATGAGCGTTGCAGAAAAAAAGATACCCACTAGAGCAATTAAAATAACAGCAAGAGCTATATTGCGGCGTTTAATAACCTTTAATTGAGCAGGAGTTCTTATTACTGCGTTAAGTTCATATTCTGGACGTTCATTTTTCATATTTATGTTCCTACCAACCCAATGTATTTAAAGGGATTAATATATTAAAGCTATATTCAACCAAAAGTAAGCTAAACAATAGCATTAAATATATTAATGAGAATGAAAATAGTTTTTTTGCGGCTTTGATGGCACTATCACCGCTCGTATGCTTATAGACTTGATGAGCAAAATAAATAAAACCAATGCCCAGCGCCAAAGCAAATGCACCATAAATAATGCCCGCAAATGTAAGAAGCGTTGGCAAAACACCGCAAGCCGCCATAATATAGGAATAGATAAGAATTTGCTTACGGGTGTAAGCTTCGCCTTTAACACTTGCCATCATTGGAATGTTGGCTTTTTCATAATCGCGTTTTATGTAGAGGTTAAGCGCCCAAAAATGTGGTGGTGTCCACATGAAAATAATGAGAAATAGAACAAAGCTATCTATACTAATATTACCTGTAACAGAGGCATAGCCAACCATTGGCGGAAAAGCACCTGCAGCACCTCCAATAACAATATTTAACGGCGTGTTCGGCTTTAACCACATGGTATAAACCACAACATAATAAAAAATTGTAAAGGCTAAAAAACCTGCGGCAAACCAATTGACCATCATTGCCAGCATGGTAACGCTGGTAACCGACAGAATTACTCCAAAAGCTAAAGCCTGACCTGGAGTAATTCGACCTGATGGTATAGGGCGGTTTTTAGTGCGTTCCATTAACGCATCTAATTTATGTTCATACCACATATTTAAACAACCCGCCGCACCTGCGCCAATGGCGATGGATAATATAGCCACAAAAGCAGTGAACGGGTGGATATAACCTGGTGCAACCATAAGACCAACAAAAGCTGTAAACACCACCAAACGCATAACCTTTGGCTTTAACAGTTCAAAAAAATCTTGAATGTCTGCGGTGTTTTCATCGCTTATGTTCGCGTTTGTATCGCTCATCGAACTGACCTTACTTAATTTTTGGCAATGTATTAAACTGATGGAAAGGTGGAGGTGAAGATAATGTCCACTCTAATGTATCTGCATATTCACCCCAAGGGCTATTGCCTGCGGGTACTTTATCTTTAAAGGCTTTATATATACCATAAAGGAAAATAAATATTGCCGCGTAGGAAATGTAAGCACCGATAGATGAAACTAAGTTCCAACCTGCATAAACATCAGGATAATCGACATAACGGCGAGGCATACCTGCAAGACCCAAGAAATGTTGCGGGAAGAACAGCACGTTAACACCAACCATAGTGACACCGAAATGCCAACGGCCTATGGTTTCGCTATACATGTAACCAAACATTTTTGGAAACCAATAATACCAGCCTGTAAAGATACCAAATATAGCACCTAAGGACAGCACATAATGGAAATGAGCCACCACATAATAAGTATCATGCATAATACGGTCAGCCGCCGCATTGGCAAGCACAACGCCTGTTACGCCACCAATAGTAAAAACAAAGATAAAGCCTATAGCCCATAACATTGGCGTTTTAAACTCTACTGAACCGCCCCACATTGTGGCAATCCATGAGAAAATTTTAACACCCGTTGGCACTGCAATAACCATAGTGGCGAATATGAAATAAGCCTGAGTATCGACATCGAGCCCAACAGTGTACATATGATGCGCCCAAACCACAAAACCAACAAAGCCAATGGAAGCCATAGCATACGCCATTGCCATATAACCAAATACCGGCTTTTTAGAGAAGGTCGAAACCACTTGGGAAACAATGCCAAAGGCTGGCAAAATCATAATATACACTTCAGGGTGACCGAAGAACCAGAATAAATGCTGGAATAGGATAGGGTCACCACCGCCAGCGGGGTCAAAAAATGCTGTCCCGAAATTTCTGTCGGTTAATAACATAGTAATAGCGCCAGCAAGTACCGGCAATGAAAGCAATAACAAGAAGGCTGTTACTAACATTGACCAAACAAAAAGTGGCATTTTATGGATAGTCATACCTGGAGCGCGCATATTAAAAATGGTGGTGATAAAGTTAATCGCCCCCAAGATTGATGCCGCACCCGCAAGATGCAATGAAAGAATAGCAAAGTCCATAGCTGGACCTGATTGGAATTCGGTAGATAATGGCGGATATATAGTCCAACCCGTACCAGCACCGGGAAGCCCTGGAGGCCCATCAACAAACAATGAAAGCATCAACAATAAAATTGCTGGAGGCATAAGCCAGAATGAAATGTTATTCATCCGCGGGAAAGCCATATCCGGCGCGCCAATCATAAGAGGTACAAACCAGTTGCCAAAACCACCGATAATTCCAGGCATAACCACAAAGAAAATCATGATAATACCATGGGCTGTGGTAAACACGTTAAACAGATGTTTAGCCGCTTCGAGCGCATCGGCTTCAGGAATACCCATCATCATCGAGGCTATCCACGGAAAATATTGCACACCCGGTTCTTGCAACTCAGCGCGCATTGCCATGGAAATTAACCCACCAACAAGACCTGCAAGGATAGAAAAAATAAGATACATTGTGCCAATATCTTTGTGATTGGTCGACAAAACCCAACGACGCCAGCCAGTTGGGGTATGATGCTCATGTGCGGTATCAGTTGACATATATTTAAAACCCTTATTTTATTCTGCTGCGTTTGTTGATGCAACTTCAAATTGTTTATTGGTAGGAACGGCGGCAAATTTTATTTTTGCTTCCTCGACCCATTCGGCAAACTCGGCTTCACTAACAACGCGAACGGCAATAGGCATATAAGCATGTCCACGCCCACAAAGCTCCGAACATTGACCATAATATATGCCTTCACGGTTGGCTTTAAACCATGCTTCGTTTAAGCGCCCCGGTATAGTATCAATTTTTACGCCAAATGATGGGATTGTCCATGCGTGAAGAACATCGCTTGCTGTTACTATTAGGCGAATTGTTTTATTAACAGGCACTACCATTTCATTATCTACGCTGAGTAAGCGAATTTGATCGCCTGTTATTTCATCTTCAGGTATCATAATTGAATTAAATTCTATATTGCCATTATCTGGGTATTCATACGTCCAATACCATTGATTGCCTGTAACTTTAATTGTGTAGTCAGCCTCTGGAATAACACGTTGCTGATAGAGCAAGCTAAAGGATGGAACAGCAATAACAATTAAGATTATTATAGGAATAACCGTCCAAGCAACTTCGATAAAAGTGTTATGAGTAAATGTTGCAGGTACAGGATTTTTTTTCGCATTATATTTAAAAATAACAATAAGCAATAAAACTCCCACAAATAAAACAACCAACCCTGTTACCCATAACAGAAGATTATGAAACTTTATCATGTTAAACATAAGATCTGTCGCGGGGGATTGCGTTCCCATTTGCCAATCATTAGCCAAGCCATAACTAGTATTGGCTAATGCTAGTGTGCTCGACATACCCAATAGTATGGCCGTTACAGCTGCAAAGCTACGCCTTATTAAATTTTTGAAATTTGTAGAATGTTTTATCATATACATTGCCAAAACCCTTTTAGTCGAGTTCCCCTAAAATTTATTTAAGCATTATAACTATATATAGTACCATTAAATTATGCCGCTCAAACCTGTTATAGTTTAATTTATCTCAATAGCTCAATTGTTAGCACAATTCAATAGATTAAAATCAATCTAAACCTTATCGCAAGTGAATTTGCTAAATAACTTTGTTTATGCAAGTTAAGTTGGGGATATTTTACGGTTTATTGATATAGATCAAATTTTTAGAATCACTATGAAATTCCTAAAAAAAGCCCAATGGCGACTTTGTTGTTCGATATAAAAATATAATTAACCACTATCCATATATGTTTTTTACGTTATATTTAAAAAATTATATAAATAAACAGGTGATTTGTTAATGTTGGAAAATAATATATTTAAATATTTTAGCTTAGCGGGCATGGGTTTGTTTTTGTCTTTACTCATGGTAACTAGCGGGTTTGCTGAGGTTCGTAAAAATCAGAAATTTGATGATTGGTTGTTTCACTGCACCGAAACTGTTGTTCAAGCACCAAACACAAGCAACTCTACCGAAGAGCCTAGCACCGAAGCTTGTGCGCTTTATCAGAGTTTAGCGGCCGAAAACCGCCCGCGATTCGGGTTGGTTATTTTAATTGAAGAATTTAAGCCGCAACAAAATACGCCGCAGAATATTATTGCAACCATTAAAATTCTAGCGCCGCTTGGGGTTTTATTAACATCGGGCATATTGTTAGAAATTGACGATGAACGCCAAGGCTTAACTCCGTTTTTTAGATGCTTGCCCAATGGGTGTACGTCGGTTAGCTATCTTGACAAAGCAACTTGGGACAAGTTAATTGCAGGCAACACAGCATTTTTAACCTTGTTTTTAACGCCTGAAGATGGGCTAACCATTCCTGTTAAACTCAAGGGTTTAAAAGCGGGTTTTGCGGCTTTAAAAAATTAGTTTAAAATTTA
>CAZHCZ010000030.1:15890-20145 GCA_964531635.1 uncultured Hyphomicrobiales bacterium
GAGGCAAAGTTTATTGTCGGGTCGGTTATGCGCCATGTGGTTGTTTTAACGGCCACTGCATCTGTTGGCTTAGTGTCTATTTTTGCGGTCGATTTGGTCGACTTGTATTTTTTATCTTTACTCAATGAAGAAGCTATAATTGCTTCTTTAGCATTTGCCGCTGCCATTACATTTTTTAATCTTAGCTTTGGAATTGGCTTGTCGGTTGCCATGTCTGCCACTGTAGCCAAGGCAATTGGTGCAAAACAAGATGAACAAGCACGTTCTTTGGCGCTTAATAACTTTATATTTTCTATTGTTTTTTCCAGCATTATTAGCTTGGTTACTTGGGTATATAGAATTGAGCTTTTACAACTTGTTGGCGCAACTGGCGATAATTTGGCTTATGCCAACCGTTATTTAAAAATTATTTTACCTTCTTTGCCCATCTTAGTTATCGGCATGACGGGCAGTGGGTTAATTAGAGCAATGGGCGCACCTAAATTGGCAATGTATGCGTTAGTTATTGGGGCAGTGGTTAATTTAATTCTCGACCCTATTTTTATATTTGGGTTTAATATGGGCATTGAAGGGGCGGCTTGGGCATCGGTAGTATCGCGGTTTTCGGTGGCTATAGCTTGCCTTTATATGATTTATAACAAGTATGATTTTTATATTGGCTTTTCAGTAACACGTTTTAAAACACAACTGCCTGTTATATTAGCCATTGCTATACCCGCTATGGCAACCATGTTAGCAACGCCTTTTGCCAATGCGTTCATGACCAATGAAATCGCCCGATTTGGCGAAGGTTATATAGCGGGTTGGTCACTTTCGGGGCGTATTACACCTGTCATATTTGGGGTGATATTTGCTTTATCGGGCGCTATTGGACCAATATATGGGCAAAATTTTGGAGCACGAAAATTTGGGCGTGTTAAACAGGCATTAATTGATAGCATTAAGTTTGTATTGGCTTATTGCGTTTTTGCTTCGCTTGTCTTTTATTTAACGGTCGATTACATTATTGGTGTATTTGGTTTGAGCGGCGATGCTGAAAACTTTATGCAATTTACTGCTATATGGATTGGTCCTGCTTTTGCCTTTTATGGCATGTTATTTGTCGCCAATGCAGCGTTTAATAATTTGGGTTATCCGCTAATATCTACGGCGTTTAACTTTGGCAAGGCAAGCATTGGTACTGTGCCATTTGTATTGTATGGCGCATCGGTAATGGGGGCAGAAGGTGTGTTTTTGGGCAACGGAGTTGGCAATATATTCTTTGGTATTGGCGCAATAATTTGCTGCCTTTATATTATAAATAAGTTGGCAAATTTAAATGATGGCAAAGGGCCCGAAAAAGGGTTTAGGGATAAGAAAAAATTATTTTAAATATGATTGACGGCTTAGACAAATGAATGCATGTTACAAACAGTTCAAAAATATTGATACTTAGGGAGTTGTTTATGGTTCAGATGCTAGATATGGACAATCTTAGAACTTTTTTAGCCATTGCTGAAACGGGGAGTTTTACTGCGGCATCACGCGAGGTTTTTAAAACCCAAAGTGCTGTTTCGATGCAGATGAGGCGGTTAGAAGAAACCATTGGTAAAAAGTTATTTTATAAAAATGGGCGTGTTAACTCTTTAACCCGTGATGGCGATATTTTACTTAATTTTGCGCGGCGAATTATTCGGTTGAATAATGAGGCTTTCCTTACCATTACTCAGCCCGAAGTATCGGGTTTAGTGCGGCTTGGTATTGGTGATGATTATGCCGAACGCTATTTGCCTGAAATTTTAGCACGATTTTCTTATTCTAGCCCCAATGTTGAAGTGGATATTGTTTGTGACGATAGCGCTTATGTTGCAAAACAATTGTTAAAAGGTAAGTTGGATTTAGCCATTGGGACAGGTTCTGAGTTTAGAGAGCAAGGCGAATTGCTAAAACGCGAGCGGTTGGTTTGGGCTACAAGTGCCAACCATAATGCCCATTTACAAGATGTTTTACCACTGGCTATTTGCGGCGACGAATGCTGCTGGAGCGCACAAGCCATTAAAAGTTTAAAGCAGGTCGGGCGGACTTACCGCATTGCTTATCAGGCACGCAATCATGCGGTTATAGCTTCGACCGTTATTGCGGGTTTGGCAGTAACCGCCATTGCCGAAAGCGGGTTGCGCCCTGGTATGCGAACACTAAGTGCAGATGAGGGCTTTGGCGAGTTGGGCACAAGTGATATTCTATTGCTTAAACCGCGCGCCGAATTGTCATCAGCAGCGGAAATATTATCTCAACATATCTGTGACAGTTTGGCCTCGCTTGGTACAAATGGCATTGCCCAATTGTCTTTGGTCGCCGAGTAAATTAATAGCTATAGTCTTTGAAAATTTGGGTAATATCGCCATTCCATTCATTGTGATATTTTTTAAGCAGAATATCGGCATTGGTTTGCCCTGTTTGAGCTATTTCGGCTATATTGTCTAAATAATATTCTTCGGTTTTACCATTATCGTCTAACATATTTCGTGCGGCTAGTCCTTGGCGAGAAATTTCTATAGCCTGCTGGGCTATGGTTTGTATTGTTGTGTTACGAAATGGAGTTTTTAGCGCGGTTTTAGGAACGGCATTGCGCAGGGCTAACATTTCTTCTACACTCCAATCTTTAATGAGCTCATAAGCGGCGTCGAGTGCTGTATCATCATAGAGCAAGCCAACAAAAAAGGCAGGTAAAGCACATAGGTTTTGCCAACTGCCCGCATCGGCACCGCGCATTTCTAAAAATTGCTTCATCCGCACTTCAGGAAATAATGTGCTTAGGTGGTTTTCCCAATCGGCTATTGTAGGCTTTTCATTGGGTAGGCATTTTAAATTGCCTGCTAAAAAATCTTTAAAGCTTTCGCCTGTTGCGTTGATATATTGCCCATTGCGATAAACAAAATACATTGGAACATTAAGCGCATGGTCGACATAGCTTTCAAAACCTGCGCCCTCATCGAACATAAATGGCAACATGCCTGTACGAGAATTGTCGGTATGCTTCCACACTTCGCTGCGGTAACTTAAATAGCCATTGGGTTTGCCGTCTTTAAACGGAGAATTGGCAAAGATTGCAGTGGCTATCGGCTGTAAAGCAAGGCTTACACGTATTTTTTTTACCATATCAGCTTCAGAGGCAAAATCTAAGTTTACTTGTACGGTGGCGCTACGGAACATCATCTCGCGCCCTAATGTGCCAACTTTTTGCATATATTCGCGCATAATTTTATAGCGGCCTTTGGGCATAATCGGCACTTCATCTAACCGCCATGTCGGGGCAAAGCCTAAGCCGATAAAGCCACGGCAATGTTCATCGCCTACTGCACGTAAGTGGCGCAAATGGGCGTGAACTTCTTTACAAGTTTCGTGGACTGTTTTTACTGGCGCACCGCTAAGCTCGAACTGCCCACCGGGTTCTAGAGTTATTGAGCCAGAAACTTCACCACTGGTGTTCAACTTTGGTGCAAGTAAGCCGATGAGCTTGCCTTCTTCCATCATCGGTTGCCAGTCGAAATTGTCTTTTAGGCTTAGCATTAAATCTTCAATGCCACAGTTGCCTTCATAGGCTAGAGGTTTGAAACTTTTAAGGCAATAGCCGAATTTTTCATGCTCGGTACCAATGCTCCATTTATGCTTTGGTTTGCAACCTGCGCTGATAAAACCCATAAGGTCAGATTTATTTTCGATTGGAGGAGATGTTTTAGCCATATGTTATGTGCCTTAAAATAAAAAGTATCCTGACTATAAAGGATAATTGATAAACTTTAAATTTAAAATATAGGTTAATCAATCAAATTTAATTGATGGGTTTTTTATAAGACTGCCCTAACACACTCTTAAGTTTCGTTGCCCACCAAAAACCCGCAGCATTTCAGTGAGCGCGAGTGGAAGCAGAAGATATGGAAAAGGTGAGGCGACGCGCGGCAGGCAAGGGCTTAAGCCCGCACGCAAGTGCTAACAAGGAGGCGTAGCCGACTGTATAAATGTAAAAACCCGCAGCCTTTCAGGAGCGCTAACTTACTTTCACTAGGAGCTTGCGGTTTACACCAACATAATCTTTAGGTTACAGCAAGGGAGGTGCCCTATTAGGGTTATCGCAGGGTTAAAGTTGTTGTTGTTTTCGTTCGGCTTTGCCTCTCTTTTTTGACCTGCACCCCAAATAGCACTCGGTCGCTTCGCTCGGTCGCGGGCGGGTGCGCTGCACCCTTGCTTACGCTGCGCGGTCGGGCGCTTGCCCTCC
>CAZHCZ010000031.1:0-19279 GCA_964531635.1 uncultured Hyphomicrobiales bacterium
CACATTAGGGCCTAAAGTTCAGGCAACTGCCAATGTGGGGTTTGGTAGAGTTGGTGTTAATGAAGGTGCTGCGGGGCAAGTTGGCATTAACTTTACAATGCCATTATACAGCAGTGGTATTTTAGAATCGCGCGTGAGAGAAGCCAAAGCTATGCTTGCCTCGGCACGCGCAAACCGTGCTTATATGCTAGAACTGTCTAAGCAAACTGCCGTTGCCTCATACGAAGTGAGCAAAACCATTAGCCAAGCCATTGCCGTACTGCCCGAAGCTATAGCCAATGAAGAGGCTGCTATAAACTCACTTGAGCAATCTTTGGCAAGCAGTTTTATTCCAATAGCCGAAATATTATTGGTAAAAAACAGCCTGTTTGAATTGCGCCAAAATTTAATTAACTTACAATTTGATCAACATCGGGCGAATTTGAATTTAATTAATGTTGTTGGTGGGTTAAACACCATAAGCGCCCTTAAAAAAACAGGCCTATGTCATTAAGATAATTTACAAAGCAGCACTATACAATGTCAAAAACAATCAAACAAAGCCAAAAAGCCATTAAAATATTGGGCAATTCTAAACGAGCATTTTTGTTTGTTGGTTTGTTTAGCTTCATTATCAATATGTTATTATTGGTTTCGCCTATTTTTATGTTGCAACTTTATGACCGTGTTTTAACCAGCGGCAGTGTCGAAACACTTATTGTACTGACCAGTTTGGCAGTGTTTCTTATTGCCATTTTGGGTGGTTTAGAAGTGGTGCGCTCTCGCATTATGGTGCGTGTCGGGGTGGATATAGATAAAGAATTGCATGTGCCTGTATTTATGTCGGTTATTAACCGTTCATTGCGGGCAGATATGCCAAAATCTTCTCAAGCGATAAAAGATTTAGACAGCCTGCGCCAATTTTTTTCGAGCCCAGGTTTATTTGCATTTTTCGATGCCCCGTGGACACCGTTTTACTTGCTAATCGTTTTCATCATGCACCCGATGTTGGGTAGTATTGCTCTTGCCGCTGCAGTGCTAATTTTTATTACCGCTTTGTTTGCCGAATTATTCTCCCGCGAGCCACTTAAAGAAGCTGCCGAACAAGGCGCTAGGGCTAACAGTTTTGCCGAAACATCATTGCGCAATGCCAGTGCCATTAAGGCGATGGGCATGGCAAACCATATTGGTGAAAATTGGCGTAAAAACCATGCCGAAATGATAGACGGGCAAACCACAGCCTCTAACCGTATTTCGGTATTAACAGGTTGGTCAAAAGCTTTTCGTATTATCGTACAAATTTTTATACTTGCCGCAGGCGGGTGGTTGGCTATTCAACAAGAAATTACCCCCGGAGTTATTATTGCCGCTTCTATTATTACGGGTCGTGCGTTGGCACCTGTCGAGCAAGCCATCGGCTCGTGGCGCGGTTTTGTTTCAGCCCGTGCTGCCCGCAAACGCCTAGAAATTGTTTTAAAACTTGCACAAACCGACAATGAAAACATTAAATTGCCCACCCCCATTGGTGCGGTTAAGGTCGAAAAACTAATTGGCTCACCTGCTGGTGTGCAAAAAGCAATTTTAAAAGGTATAAATTTCGAAATTAATGCAGGTGAAGCCTTAGCAATTATTGGCAATTCCGCCAGTGGAAAAACCACCTTAATGCAGTTTTTAGCAGGCGTTTGGTCACCCAGCCAAGGCAATGTAAAAATAGATGGTGCCGAAATTTGCAACTTACATTCGCAAGATAGAGCCGCATTTATTGGTTATTTACCACAAGATGTCGAACTGTTTGACGGCAGCATTAAAGACAATATAGCGCGTTTTACTCAGTTTAAAGATGAAGATGTAATAAAAGCCGCCCAAGCCGCCAATTGCCACGAACTTATTTTAGCACTACCAAAAGGCTATGAAACTGATATTGGCAGTGGCGGCAGCCATTTATCGGGCGGGCAACGCCAACGTGTTGGTTTAGCGCGGGCATTTTTTGGTAACCCTGCTGTAATTTTACTCGACGAACCCAGTGCCAGTTTAGACACAAGAGGCGAGGCCGCACTTGCCATGGCTATTCAAAATATGAAGAAACAAAATATCACCATTATTATGGTTACTCATGCAATGAACTTACTACAACATAGCGATAAGCTATTATTAATCGACGATGGCATTGTGAAGAAGTTTGGCACTACAAAACAAGTAATGGACGAGATGCGAAGCGAGCAGCAAAAGGTTAGCAAAGGCGGGCAAGCATAATGGAACAAAAGTTCGGGCATACAGGCAGCGACAGCTTAAGCTTAAACGCACTTATTACCATAGGCGTACTAATCTCCGTTATTGGTTTTGGTGGGTTTTTATTATGGGGTACAACAGCAAATTTGGCAAAAGGCGTATCGGCTCAAGGTATTGTAGTGGTCGAAGGCAAACGTAAAACTGTGCAACATCTCGAAGGTGGTATTGTAAAGGAAATTTTTGTTAGAGATGGCGTTAAAGTAAAAGCAGGTGATTTGTTGGTTCAATTAGACGGAACTAAAACCCAAGCCCAGTCAAACTTGCTTAGCATAAGGCTTAACACCACTATCGCCACTTTAGACCGATTGTCTGCCGAACAAAAACAAGCAGATAAACTAGAATTTAGTGCCGAAATTTTAGCCCAAGCCGACAATTTAGACGTTGCGCAAATTATTAATGTACAGAAAACTTTGTTTACTGTCCGTAAAGACCAATTGAGTGGTCAAGCGTCTATTTTAGAACAAAGAATACAACAATTAAACGAAAACATTCAAGGCTTAAAATCACAAAGAACTGCATCTAGTTTACAGTTGGGTTTCTTGAATGATGAGCTTAAACGTTCCGAACAATTGGTTTTGCGCAAAATAATATCTTTATCCGACATCACTATAAAAAAGCGTGACAAAGCCACAATAGAAGGCGAAATAGGGCGACTAACCGCCGAAATTTCAGCCGCAAATGTTACTCAAGGTGAGGCAAGACTCGAAATTTTGCAATTGCAAAAAAAGTTTGACCAAGAGGTTGCACAAAGCATATTGGAAAATAGAGAAAAAATATTCGAACTTAAAAGCCAAATTGTTACAGTTGACGATGTTATCAAACGCCTCGCTATTCTTGCCCCTCAAGATGGTACAATTATCGCTATGAATGTGTTTACAGTTGGCGGTGTTATTCCACCTGCCAGCCCTATTTTAGACATTGTGCCGACCGAAGACAATTTGGTTATAGATGCCAAAATTGGCCCCGTGGATATTGATAATATTTACCTTAAGCAAGCGGTTCGTGTGCGTTTTTCGGCTTTTGCAATGCGCTCAACGCCCTTGGTGCAAGGCGTTGTAAGTAATATTTCACCCGATATTATAGTTAACCCACAAACAGGTGAAAGTTACTATTTGGCACAAATTTATATTCCTGAAGATGAATTGGCAAAAATTAACGAAAATATTTTACCTGGTATGCCGACCGAAATTTTGGTAGAAACGGGCAGCCGAACTCCGCTTGAATATATGCTCGAGCCATTAGAACAAACTATTGAACGGGCTTTAAATGAAGACTAAGGTATAAATTATGCGTTGGGATAAATTTAGAAAAAGTAAAAACATTGAAGATGTCAGAGGGCGCACTTCGCGCTCTAGCGGCGGCATGGGTTTTGGTCGTTCGTCTGGCGGTAGGCGCGGCTTACGTTTGCCACGGGGGCGTGGTGGTAAAATAAGCATATGGGGCATTGTTGCCATGGTCGGCATCGCATGGGTGCTCGGCATTAACCCGATAGATTTATTAACGGGTGGCGGTGGTGGCGGTTTTAGCCCCAGCCAACAACAAACCCAAACCAACAATAATGGCTATACCTCATCTGCCGCCGAAACACGGCAAGTCGAGTTTGTTGCCGCTGTTTTAGGTTCGACCGAAGATGTTTGGCAACAAATTTTTGTTGAAATGGGGCGCAGTTATAAAGAGCCTAAGTTGCAAATATTTAAAGGTTTAACCACCAACAATGCCTGTGGGCAGCAATCTTCTGCCGTTGGTCCATTTTACTGCCCGCCTGACCAAAAAATATTTATAGACCTAAGTTTTTTCAACCAAATGGATAAAGAGTTTTCAGTTAAAGGTGAATTTGCTTATGCTTATGTTATTGGGCATGAAGTGGGGCATCATGTGCAAAACTTACTGGGTATTTCGGGTAAAGTTCAGCAGGAACGCTCGCGTTTAAGCAAAACCGAAGGCAATAAACTTTCGGTTAAAATAGAATTGCAGGCCGATTGTTTTTCAGGCGTTTGGGCAAAACGTGCCGAACAACAAATTGGTTTTTTAGAAGATGGCGACATAGAAAGTGCGCTTAAAGCCGCGAGTGCAATTGGCGATGATAATTTGCAAAAAAAATCTCGTGGCGTTATTGTGCCAGAAAGTTTTACCCACGGTACAAGCGCTCAACGGGTTGCGGCGTTTAAAGCAGGGTTTTCTGGTGGAAATGTGAATAAATGCGCATTTAACTAAGCCTGAAAAATTTACATTAAGAAATGTTAATATTTACATTGACTCCTATTCTATTTGCTGTTTGACTGGCAAAGGAGCAGAAGAAACCTGCAAAATTTAAGTAAAGTATTATAACCAAAATGGTTGTATTTTTTAGGGAGAGTAAAATGAAAAATATTTTAAAAACTGTAATGGCTGGCGCGATTACACTGACTGCATCTTATGCTATGGCCGATACCAAACCTGCCATGATTTATGATATGGGCGGAAAATTCGACAAGTCATTTAACGAAAGCGCTTATAACGGCGTTGTCGCATATATGGAAAAAAGTGGCAACAAAGTTAAAGAATTTGAAGTAACAGCCGCCGCCCAACGCGAGCAAGCTTTACGTAAATTTGCTAAAGATGGTTTTAACCCTATTGCGGTTACTGGTTTTTCTTTTGGTTCAGCAATCGAAAAAGTTGCTGCCGAATTCCCTGATACAAAATTCACCATTGTTGATGGTTTTGTAAATGCACCAAATGTGCAGTTTATTACTTTTACTGAGCATGAAGGTTCATACCTTGTTGGTTATCTTGCAGCGCAAAAATCAGCCACTAAAAAAGTTGGCTTTATCGGCGGTATGGTTTTCCCAGTTATTCAAAAGTTTGAATGTGGTTATAAGCAAGGCGCTATAGCTGGTGGTGCAACCGACGTATTCTCTAACATGGTGGGTACAACTCATGCCGATGCTTGGGGCAACCCAACCAAAGCTGCTGAGCTTGCTAAATCACAATTCTCATTGGGTGCTGACGTTACTTTTGCTGCTGCTGGCGGTTCAGGTTTAGGTGCATTACAAGCCGCTAAAGACGAAGGCAAACTAGCAATTGGTGTAGACAGTAACCAAAACTATGTCCAACCAGGTTATGTTTTAACATCAATGGTTAAACGTGTTGACAATGCCATCTCATCGGCATTCTTTACAGCTGACGATGGTACATGGGCTGCAGGTCAAAAAGTTATGGGCATTAAAGAAGGCGGTATTAGCTGGGCTTATGACGAATTTAATAAAGACCTAATCAGCGATGATTTAAAAACTGCGGTTAATGCTGTTCAAGCCAAAATACTAAGTGGCGAAATTAAAGTGCATAATACCGATACAGATGGTGTATGCCCAAGCTAATAATTGCTTGAATATATATAAATGCCATGCAGGTGAGTTTTCACCTGCATGGATTTTTAGTTCATATAACGAGGGATATTGTGGCAACAACTATAGATTATGCAATTGAACTTAAAGACATTTCAAAAAGTTTTGGCGCTGTACATGCCAATAAAGATATATTTTTAAAAGTAGAAAAAGGCACGATTCACGGAATTGTTGGCGAAAATGGTGCAGGAAAATCGACCTTAATGTCTATTCTTTATGGGTTTTATAAAGCCGATAAAGGCGATATATTGGTCAATGGTAAACTTACACAAATTCATAATTCTAAAGAAGCGATTGCCGCAGGCATTGGCATGGTGCATCAACATTTTATGTTGGTCGAAAATTTTAGCGTTTTAGAAAATGTTATTTTGGGTGCTGAAGGCGGAGGTTTGCTCAAAAAGGGCGAAAATCACGCGCGGGCTGAGCTTGCCCGTTTGCAAGAAGACTACGGACTTGAAGTTAACCCCGATGCGTTAATAGAAAATATATCCGTCGGTCAACAACAACGGGTCGAAATTTTAAAAGCGCTGTATCGCGGGGCAGAAATTCTTATTTTAGATGAGCCAACGGGCGTATTGACACCCAAAGAAGTTGAGCAATTATTCGAAATTTTAAAACAGCTCAAGGCTCAAGGCACAACCATTATAATGATAACCCATAAATTGCGTGAAATTATGGATATTACCGACAATGTATCGGTTATGCGCCAAGGGCAAATTGTTGCCGATAGAGTAACAAAAGACACCACTCCGCAAGAGTTAGCCGAGCTTATGGTTGGTCGCAGTGTGTTGCTAAAGGTCGATAAACAGCCCGCACAACCCAAGCAAAAATTACTCGAAATTAAAAACCTCGAATTTGTCGACAGCCAAGGCGTCAAACGCATTAAAAACATTAATTTGCATGTTTGCGCGGGCGAAATTTTAGGCATTGCAGGGGTGAGTGGCAACGGGCAATCTTTATTGCTAGAAATTATTGCAGGCATTAAACACGCCACCAAAGGCGAAATGTTTATAAACGGTAAAAAGGTCGATATTATAAAATCGAACAACGCCGCAAAAATGCGCAATTTAGCCATCGCCCATGTGCCAGAAGACAGGCATAATATGGGCTTAGTTTTGCAATTTGAAGAATGGGAAAATTCAATTTTAGGCTATCATAACGACTCTGAACATTCAGCAGGGCAAATTTTAATGCCCAATATTATTAGAAAAAATGCCCGCGAAATGATGGATCAATTCGACATTCGCCCGCGCAATGAACGCTTAAAATCATCTAATTTTTCAGGTGGCAATCAACAAAAAATTGTTATAGCGCGTGAAATTAATGCCGACCCCGACATTCTACTGGTTGGGCAACCCACACGCGGGGTCGATATTGGTGCGATTGAATATATCCATAAGCAAATTATCGCCATGCGCGATGCAGGCAAAGCCGTGCTTTTGGTATCGGTCGAGCTCGATGAAATATTATCCTTAAGCGACCGAACCATTGTTATGTTCGATGGTCATATTTCAGGTGAGCGCATTACGTCAGAAACCAATGATGCCGATTTAGGATTGCTAATGGCAGGCATTGACAATAAAAATGAGGAGCAACAAAATGTCTGATAAAGCGACGCTCCCCAGATGGATAGACCTAGCATTGCTTCCCGCAATTAATCTAATTTTTGCCATCGGAATTTCGGCAGGCGTGGTGCTTATTATTGGCGAAAACCCACTTGAAGTTGCCAAAATTATGATAAATGGCGCACTGGGTTATCAAGAAGGTATCGGCTATACATTTTATTATGCTACCAATTTTATTTTCACTGGTCTTGCTGTTGCTGTGGCATTTCACGCGGGCTTATTTAACATTGGTGGCGAAGGGCAAGTTTATTTGGGCGGGCTAGGCGCTGCACTTATAGCGCTTAATTTTCCCAATCTCCATTGGTCGCTCATCTTACCTTTAATTGTTATATCCAGTGCTGGTTTTGGCGCATTATGGGCGTTTATACCAGGCTATTTACGCGCCAAACGCGGCAGTCACGAGGTTATAACCACCATAATGTTTAACCTTATAGCCGCATCGTTAATGAGTTATTTGCTTATAAATGTGCTAAGCCCCGAAGGCTCAAACCAGCCTTTAACGGCAAGCTATACCCCCAATACAAATATTATTAGAATGCACGAAATATTCGCATGGTTTGGCATAAGTTTCGAAAGCTCACCATTAAATGCCACTTTCTTTTTGGGTTTATTAAGCGCATTTGGTGTTTGGGTGCTTATTTGGCGCACTCGTTTTGGCTATGCAGTTCGAACGCAAGGTTTTAGCGGAACAGCCGCTACTTATGCAGGCATAAGCAATTCAAAAGTTATCATTATTATTATGCTAATTTCAGGCGGTTTGGCAGGGCTTATGGCGGTTAACGAATCGGTCGGGGTTGCCGAACGGCTTATTATCGAGTTCCCTGGTGGCTTTGGTTTTGTGGGCATTGCGGTGGCTCTAATGGGGCGCAACCACCCTGTTGGTATTGTGCTTGCGAGTATTCTATTTGGTATTCTTTACCAAGGTGGGGCAGATTTGGCGTTTGAAATTGATACAATTTCAAAAGAAATGATTGTGCTAATCCAAGGTCTAATTATCCTATTTATGGGCGCACTTGAATATATGTTTAGACCTGCTCTAATCACACTTTATCAAACCCTTACATATAAACCCATTACGGAGGCGAAATAATGTTCGAATTTTTTATCATTATTTTAGATTCAACCGTTAGACTTTCTATTCCGCTTTTATTCGCGTGTCTTGCAGGGCTATATTCTGAACGCGCTGGCGTGTTCGACATTGGACTTGAAGGCAAAATTTTAGTATCAGCATTTTTTGCTGCCGTTGTTGCCGCCGAAACAGGCAGTATGTGGCAAGGGTTGTTGGGCGGCATTGTCGCCTCTGTTGGGCTTGCGCTTGTGCATGGTGTTGCCTCTATTACTTTTCGCGGCAACCAAATTATTTCGGGCGTGGCTATTAACTTTATTGCTGCAGGCCTTACGCCATTGCTTGGGCATTATTGGTATAAGCGCGGTGGCGGCACCCCGTCATTAGACAGCGGCAGTCGCTTTTTGCCCATAGAATTGCCGTTTGTCGATACAATTAAAGACATTCCTTATTTGGGCTTTATTTACGAGGAGCTTATATCTGGGCATAACTTCTTAGTTTATTTAGGCTTTGCAACCGTTGGCTTTACTTATTGGTTATTGTTTAAAACCCGCTTTGGCTTAAGGTTGCGCGCAGTGGGCGAAAACCCAACAGCGGTCGATACAGCAGGTATAAATGTTATTTTAATGCGCTATAAAGCGGTTATTATTTGCGGAATTTTATGCGGCGTTGCAGGCGCTTATCTTTCCATCGCCCAATCGTCAGGCTTTGTGGTCAACATGTCGGCAGGGCGCGGGTTTATTGCTCTTGCCGCGCTAATTTTTGCCAAATGGCGACCAGTGCAAGCCATGTTTGCCGTATTATTATTCGGCTTTTTAGAAGCGGTTTCTATTCCACTACAAACATACGATATTCCGTTCATTGGCATTATGCCCGTCCAGCTTATTCAAGCCACACCTTATATTTTAACAGTTATTTTACTCGCAGGCTTTATTGGCAAAGCCATACCACCCAAAGCGGGCGGTCAACCCTATGTGAAAGAGCGCTAACCAATGAGCAACACACCCGACCATGACCTAGTATGTGCGGCAAAAAATGCAATGCAAAATGCCCATGCACCTTATTCCAACTATAAAGTTGGGGCGGCAATTCGTGCCGAAGATGGGCAGGTCTACTCAGGCTGTAATGTCGAAAATGCCGCCTACCCACAAGGCACATGTGCCGAAGCGGGAGCCATTGCCGCGATGATTGTTGCGGGGGCTAAACAAATTAAAGACATTATTATTATTGCCGATGGCGATGCTAAAGCCGCACCCTGTGGCGGCTGTCGGCAAAAAATAAACGAATTTGCCACACCCGATTTGCAAATAAGCGTAATCAACACCACAGGAGATATAAGCAAATTTACACTTGGCGAACTCCTCCCTCATTCATTTAAGTTATAAAATTATGACCCTTATTAAACGCAATAAAATTATGCCGTTTGAACCAAGTTGGCTAAGCAATATCCGTGTTAATAAAAGCGCTACGGAGCTTAGAGCGGCAAGCTATGGCACACGGCGTAGTGTTAAAAAAACGCACCAAATTGCATGGCTATTACACGCCATTGGCAATATAGACTTAACGACTTTGAGTGGTGATGATACCGAGCAAAGAGTTTTGCGCCTATGCGCCAAAGCAAAACGCCCTGTCCGTGCCGATATTTTATCTGCCCTTGGCGTGCCTGATTTACAACTTAAAACGGGTGCTGTTTGTGTTTATCATCAATTTGTAAAAACTGCTGTAAACGCGCTAGAAGGCACAGGCATTCCTGTGGCGGCGGTATCTACTGGTTTCCCTCACGGCTTATCGCCACTCGAAACGCGGTTGCGTGAAATTGAACTTTCGGTAAAAGATGGCGCACAAGAAATTGATATTGTAATCGAGCGCCAATTGGTCTTAACAGGCGACTGGCAAGCATTATATGAGTTGGTAGTAAGTTACCGTCAAGCCTGTGGTGACGCGCATTTAAAAACCATTTTAGCAACGGGTGAACTCGGCACACTTGGTAATGTAGCTAAAGCTTCGATGGTTTGTATGATGGCGGGTGCCGATTTTATTAAAACCTCGACAGGCAAAGAAAGCGTGAATGCCACTCTACCGATTAGCCTAACTATGGTGCGAATGATAAGAGAATATTACGAGCGCACTGGCTTTAAAATTGGCTATAAACCCGCGGGCGGAATTTCCGATGCTAAAACCAGCTTGGTCTATCTGTCATTAATGCGCGAGGAATTGGGCAAAGAATGGATGCAGGGCGGGCTTTTTCGTTTTGGTGCATCGAGCCTACTTAACGATATTGAACGACAATTAGAACATGGTGCAACAGGGCGTTACAGCGCATCTTACCGCCACCCATTGGTATAAGGCGTACTAGGAAATGACACTTATGGAACAAATTAAAGACTTAAATTACGGCGATGCAATGGAAAGTGATACACAAGCCAAAGCATGGCTAGCAAAATATGACGGCAAATTAAACCATTTTATTAATGGCACATGGCAAGCACCAAAAAATGGCAAATATTTAGACAGCCACAACCCTGCTACCACAGAAAAACTTGCCCAATTCGCCAAAGGCGATGCAGCTGATATTGAGCATGCTGTTAAAGCCGCGAAAGCCGCACAAGGCAAATGGGCGGCTTTAAGCCCCCATAAACGCGCCAAATATCTTTATGCCATTGCGCGGTTATTACAAAAACACTCAAGGCTGTTTGCTACATTAGAAACTTTGGATAATGGCAAGCCAATACGCGAAAGCCGCGATGTGGATATTCCACTTGCCATAAGACATTTCTACCATCATGCTGGTTGGGCGCAACTTAATGACAAGGTTTTTGACGCCCACGAACCCTACGGTGTTGTCGGTCAAATTGTTCCGTGGAATTTCCCACTGTTAATGCTGTCATGGAAAATTGCACCTGCTTTAGCCGCTGGTAATGTGGTTATATTAAAACCTGCCGAATATACCAGCCTAACCGCTCTATTATTTGCCGAAATTTGCCAAGAAGCAGGTTTACCAAACGGGGTGGTTAATATTGTTACAGGGCTGGGCAACGAAGCGGGCGAAGCATTACTACAGCATAAAGACGTTAAAAAAATTGCCTTTACAGGCTCAACCAATATCGGTCAGCATATCCGCAAAGTTACCGCTGCAACTGACAAAGTTTTATCACTAGAATTGGGCGGTAAATCGCCATTTATTGTCTATGATAATGCCGATTTAGACGGTGCGATCGAAGGCGTGGTCAATGCCATTTTCTTCAATCAAGGTCAGGTTTGCTGTGCTGGCACAAGGCTGTTACTACAAGAAGGCATTGCCAATAAATTCTTAGAAAAATTGCGCATAAGGGTCGATAAATTTGTGCTTGGCAACCCGCTCAATAAAAATATCGACATGGGTGCAATTGTCGACCCTATTCAATATAAACGTATTAATGATATGATAAAGTTAGGCGTTGATGAAGGGGCTACGTTGTGGCAAAGTGGGTGCCAAATACCCGATAAAGGTTGTTATATTCCACCAACAATTTTTACCAATGTCAGCCCTGCCGACAGCATTGTTCAAGATGAAATTTTTGGACCCGTTTTGGTCGCGATGACTTTTCGCACCAATGCCGAAGCCGAAATTTTGGCAAACAACACCAAATATGGTCTTGCCGCTACGGTATGGAGTGAGGATATTAACCAATGCCTAGACATTGCGCCTAAAATAAAAGCGGGCGTGGTTTGGATTAACAGCACCAACCAGTTCGATGCCGCGGTCGGTTTTGGCGGAATGCGAATGAGTGGCTATGGGCGCGAAGGCGGCATGGAAGGCATGTATGAATATCTAAAACCTAAATATCTTTCCGACCTTAAAACCCTCAAACCTGCCCCAGTAAAAAACCTGCAAACGTATGAGCAATCCGATACAATAGACCGCACCGCAAAACTCTATATTGGTGGCAAACAAACCCGTCCCGACAATGGTCATAGCTTGCCTGTAACCAATGCCAAAGGCGAAATTGTTGCACATGTCCCAGATGGCAATCGCAAGGACATTAGAAACGCTGTGCAAGCCGCTTCTAAAGCCGCAAGTTGGGCAACTAAAACCGCACATTTACGTGCTCAAATTCTTTACTATATAGCCGAAAATTTAACCGCGCGCCAAGCCGAATTTGCTGCACGGTTAACATCACTTACAGGCGCATCAAAAACAAGTGCCACCGCCGAGGTTGAGCAATCTATCTCGCGCTTATTCACCTACGCCGCATGGGCAGATAAATATGATGGCGCAGTGCATAACCCGCCAATACGCGGTGTGGCATTAGCGATGAATGAACCCATCGGAATTATCGGCATAGCTTGCCCCGATGAAGCACCATTGTTAAGTTTTATCTCCCTAATCGCACCCGCCATAGCTATGGGCAATAGAGTGGTTGCAATCGCTTCACAAACCGCACCTTTATTGGCAACCGATTTTTACCAAATATTCGAAACATCCGATTTGCCAGCAGGCGTCTTAAACATTATTACGGGCGATAAAGGCAGCTTAAGCAAAACCCTAGCCGAACATGACGAAGTCGATGCCATTTGGCATTTTGGGAGTAGTAACGGGTGCGAAATGGTTAAATCTGCAAGCGTTCATAACCTAAAACAAGTTTGGACAAATGAAGGTAAGGCTTACCCGTGGTATGACAATAATATTGCCGAAGGCAAAGCCTTCTTACGCCGCGCCACACACGTTAAAAACATTTGGATACCGTATGGAGTATAACTCTAAACTGTTTGATAATGTTATTTTACCAAGGCGCGCATAGCGTCCGCCCTTAGGCGCACACGTACAGGCTTTCGCGCAAGCGAAAAACAGCCGTGAACTATAAACAACGGAGAATAAATGAAATATCTACCACAAGAAATTATTCGTAAAAAGCGCGATGGTGGCAAATTATCTGACGATGAAATTTATGACTTTATAGCTGGCATTAAAACAGGCACAACCACCGATGTGCAAATAGCCGCCTTTACTATGTCGATTTTTTTTAACGATTTAAGCCTCGATGAACGCGTTGCTCTAACGCTTGCCCTACGCGATAGTGGCGATTGCATGACATGGCAAAATATGAACGGCCCTGTGATAGACAAACATTCGACAGGCGGTATAGGCGACAATGTTAGTCTTATGCTCGCCCCCATCTTGGCGGTTTGCGGTGCCTATATCCCAATGATTTCAGGGCGCGGATTGGGGCATACAGGCGGCACGCTCGATAAGTTGGACAGTATCCCCAATTATAACACCCTGCCCAGCCCTGCCGATTTTAAGCACATTGTTAAAACAGTGGGTTGTGCTATTATCGGGCAAACACCAAACATGGTGCCTGCCGATAAAAAAATGTATGGCATACGCGATGTTACCGCTTCGGTCGAGGCTGACGCGCTTATTACCCCGTCTATCTTATCTAAAAAACTGGCATCAGGTTTAGACGGCTTGATTTTAGACGTAAAAACAGGCTCGGGCGCATTTATGCAAACGCAACAAGACAGTGAACGCCTCGCCAATTCACTGTTAACCGTCGCGCGTCAAGCGGGCTTGCCAACCTCTGCTATAATAACCGATATGAACCAACCCTTAGCCTCTGCCGTTGGCAATGCGGTCGAAGTTAAAAATGCGGTCGACTTTTTAACGGGCAAACATATTGATGAGCGCTTATATATCGTTACGGTGGCGTTATGTTCTGAAATTTTAATATTATCATCATTAGAAACCGACCAAAAATCTGCCGAACAGCGGGTTAAAAATGCTTTGTCTTCAGGCAAAGCGGCTGAATGTTTTGGGCGCATGTGTACGGCGTTAAATGCCCCAGCAGATTTTATCGAAAATATGGATAAATATTTAGAGTTTGCACCTATAATATTGGATATTCCTGCACCAAAAGCGGGCATTATAAGCTCAATAAACACCCGTAACATTGGTCTTGCCGCTATAAAGCTAGGCGCAGGGCGCACCGACCCAAGTGCGGCTATAGATTTTGGTGTCGGCTTTGAAGCTTGTTTACCCATTGGTGCAAAAGTGAATAAAGGCGATGCAATAGCTCGGGTTATTGCTCGCACACAAGATGATGCAAAAATGGCAACAAAACTCATGCAAGATGCTTATAATATTGGCGACAAACCGCATGAAAATAAGCTAATATATACAATAATGAGTGATAAACCCATCTAAGGAACGCACTATGGCAAGAGTATTTTTATTGGTTTTAGACAGTTTTGGCATTGGTGGTGCAGCCGATGCCGATAAGTTTGGCGATGCAGGATCGGATACATTTTTGCATATTGCCCAACATTGTGCAGCACGCAAAAAACCATTGCATCTGCCCAATTTGGCAGCATTGGGTTTGGGTTTAGCAGGTGAATTGTCGTCAGGTACACTCGCCCCCAACTTCAGTAAAAACCAAAAAATTATTGGGCAATGGGGCTATGCGATAGAGCAATCCAACGGCAAAGATACACCAACAGGACATTGGGAAATGGGCGGTTTTATAGTCGATATTGACTGGGGCTATTTTCCCAAAACTATTCCCTGTTTTCCTGATAGTTTAATTAAAGAGTTTTGCAAACGTGCCAATTTACCGGGAGTTTTGGGCAATAAACACGCCTCGGGTGTTCCTATAATTCAAGAATTTGGCGAAGAAAGCATAAAAACGGGCAAACCCATTGTCTATACATCGGTCGATAGTGTGTTCCAAATTGCCGTGCATGAGGAACATTTCGGGCTTGATAGGCTGTATGAAATTTGCCAAATCGCCTTTGAACTGACCAAGCCTTTAAACATAGGTCGGGTTATCGCCCGCCCATTCATCGGCACAACTTCTAGCGGTTTTGAACGCACAGGCAACAGGCATGATTATGCGATAGAGCCCACACAGCCAACAATTTTAGACCGCGCAAAAGACGCAGGACGACAAGTTATCGCCGTAGGTAAAATATCCGACATTTACGCAGGTCGTGGTGTAACAAAATCTATTCGCGCGCATCTTAACGACAATTTATTTAACGCCACATTAGAGGCCGAAACCTTAGCCAAAGATGGTGATTTTGTAATGACCAATTTTGTCGATTTCGACATGCTATACGGTCACCCGCGCGATGCTACAGGCTATGCCAACGCCCTAGAACAATTCGACAAACGACTTCCTGAACTCTATGCCCGCTTAAACCACGACGACATAATAATTCTAACCGCCGACCATGGCAACGACCCAACATGGCGTGGCAACGACCACACCCGCGAACATGTGCCAATTTTAATCTATGGTAAAAACTTAACCCCAAAATCCATCGGTGTGCGCAACTCATTTTGCGACATAGCCGAAAGCATAGCCCACGCCCTTAACCTGCCCCACACTGGCGGAATTGGCATCAATTTTCTGTGATTTGCAGTTTACTGGCTTTTAAAATATGCTTCAAATTAAGGAGCAATAAGCTATGCGATATATTATAATATTTTTGATGTTTTTAAATTTAACATTGTCGGTTAGTGCGCGAGATGAATTTAGCGCAGATAAAAATGTAAAATGGGCAGAGGATAAAGGTTGGACGCGCGAATGGCTAAATACCGATTTTTCTAAAGCCAATTTAAATGTCGAGCATATTATATCGGGCGGCCCACCTAAAGATGGCATTCCCTCCATTGACAACCCTAAATTCATACCCGTTGCCAATGAGAAAAGAATCCCCGCATCTGAGCCTGTTGTAACCGTGTTTAGAAATGGCAAAGCCAGAGCATACCCGTTACGCTATTTAACCCATCATGAAATTGTTAATGACACTTTCGAAGGTCAACCCATTGCCGTAACATTCTGCCCATTATGCAATTCTTCGGTTGTGTTTGAGCGGGTAATAAACGGGCAAACCGTTGAATTTGGCACAACAGGTAAGTTGCACAATTCCGACCTAGTAATGTATGACAGGTTAACCGAAACATGGTGGCAACAATATAATGGTGAAGGCATTGTTGGCGAACTAACCGATGATAAATTAACAATCGTAGCATCGCGCTTGGAGAGTTTTGAATTGTTTAAACAGCGTTTCCCAAAAGGCGATATAATGACCCAACCCACAGGGTTTAACCGCGCCTATGGCTATAACCCTTATGTAAATTATGACAGCAGTACCGAACCATTTTTATATTTAGGCGATTATGAAGGAAAAATACCCGCACTTGCACGCGTGGTGGTTATTGGCACGGTTGGCTATGAGTTGGAATATCTAAGCAAATTGGGCACGTTCGAAAAAGATGGCATCCGCATAACTTGGCAAACAGGGCAAAATTCGGCATTAGACACCGCCCAAATATCACGCGGTAAAAATGTCGGCAATATAGCCGTTCAGCAAAAAATTGACGGCGCTTGGCAAGATATACCCTATATGGTCAGCTTCGCCTTTGCCTATAAAGCGTTTAACCCCGACCAAGAAATTATTACCGAGTAAACCTAAACTATAGCGTTTTATTTTGAACCTTTCGTTTCATCATCTTTATGTTCAATAATGGGTGGCAACTAAGCCACCTTGAACCATCGCCGACAGCACCCACAATTGGATTAAAAAAGAATAACATAACCGCATAAGGAAAAATCAAAATTCCAATGCTATATTATAAAGTTAACTTAATTTCAATCTCTCGTTTAAGCTGGTCTTTCATTGGCTTGGTGGCTTCTAAAATTTCTTGGGCTTTGTGAAAATCCATAACTTTAAATTTATCAATCGGTGCATTTATGTAAATATTTGGTGCAGACAATCTAAGCTTCTCTTGCATAATTTTATTTTGTAGCAATTGGTTAGCAGCATAAAGCACTTCTTTGCTTTGTGGAATGACCACTTCATCTTTTTTTGTCGATTTTTTACTTTTAAGCGGGCGACCATTAACATTGATGGCTATACAAAAATCGCAATCATCTAAAATTGTACTATAAGGCACTGGGTTGCTAAATGCCCCATCAATAAAAATCTCATCGCCGATAACCACAGGACGAAATATTGCAGGTATTGCCATGCTTGCCGATACTGCGAGTGACAAATCGCCTCGGCTAATAACATGCTCTCTGCCTTGGTAATAATTAGTGGTTACAACCTTGAGCGGAATTTTTAATTTCGAAAAATCATCAACAAATTGTTCAGGCATTAAAATATCTAATAAAATTTCACCATTTAACAATGCAGGCTTAAACGGGTTAAGCAAATCTACCAATTCACTAGGTGTTGCCGAGAATAACTGCCCCGCAATTTTGGCGGTGTTTTTAAGTTTTTCTTGGCAATAGTCTAACAAATCATCACCGGTCATGCCCGAAGCATGGGCAGCACCAATCATTGCACCAATAGATGTGCCTGAAATAATATCGGCTTTTAGCCCCAATTCCTCCAATGCTTTAATCGCCCAAATATGCGCCAACCCGCGTGCGCCACCACCGCCCAGTGCCAAGCCAATTTTTATAGGAGGATTTGTCATAACGCGCTCTTTTCAAATAAGTTTATAAGCATATTATAGCTTTTTGTCTTCACGCGCAATGGCACGGTAGCCTATATCTTTGCGGCAGAAACCATCTTGCCAGTCAATTTTATCAATCGCGGCATAGGCGGCAGATGCAGCAGATTTTACACTTATAGCCGTTGCAACAATATTTAACACACGCCCACCATTGGCAAATATTTTACCACCGAGTTTTTTTGTCCCTGCATGAAAAATAGTAATATTATCCAAAGCTGCAACCGCACCTAAATTACCAATCTCTGTGCCTTTTTCATATGCCAGCGGATAACCTTTCGCCGCCATAACCACATTCATCACAGTATCGTCCGACCATTTAATCTCAAGTTCAGCCAATCTATTCTCTGCCGTTGCCAACAAAAGCTCCAACATATCCGATTGTAAACGCTTAACAATCACCTGAATTTCGGGGTCGCCAAAGCGGGCATTATATTCAATGAGTTTCGGACCCGTTTCGGTTATCATTAGCCCAGCAAATAACACACCTTCGAACGGCATACCCCGTGCTTGCATGGCGCTTGCTGTCGGGGTAATAATTTCGTCCATCACCCGTTTGGTCATAACATCGTCTAAAATAGGTGCGGGCGAATATGCCCCCATGCCGCCTGTGTTAAGTCCAACATCGCCCTCCCCTACAGGCTTATGGTCTTGCGCACCAATCATCGGCAAAACATTTGTGCCATTTACCAAAGCAAAAAAGCTCACCTCTTCACCTTGCATGAATTCTTCTATCACCACTTCTGCACCCGCTGCACCAAATGTTCCGCCAAACATACTGTCAATAGCATCATTGGCTTGGGCTATGCTTGTGGCAATAATAACGCCTTTTCCTGCGGCAAGCCCGTCGGCTTTAACCACCAAAGGCGCACCCATAAGGTTGGCAAATATTTTAGCATCTGCGGCATTGTTAAACCGTTCATATTTTGCTGTCGGAATATTAAACTCGCGGCATAGGTCCTTCATAAAGCCTTTACTGCCCTCAATTTGAGCAGCATCTTTATCAGGGCCAAAACATAAAATATCCATTGCCCGCAAACTTGTGGCTAAACCATCGACCAATGGGTCTTCTGCGCCAATTACCACAAAGTCAATAGCCATTTCTTCCACAAATTCTATAACTTCTAAATGGTTTTTAACATCTATAATAACGCTTTGCGCAAATTCATCGGTGCCGCCATTACCGGGGGCGACATAAAGATTGTTAAGTTTTAACGATTTTGCAATGCCATAACATAGAGCATGTTCCCGCCCACCAGACCCCAATACCAGAATATTCAACTTTTCACTCATAAATGCACCCAAACACAATAATTTTCTTAAGAAATCGTTTCACAAAAGTTAACTGCTACAACACCTGCTGAAACCAAACGTCGGTAACGCATTAATAATTAAAATAAAATGCCAAGTTTATATAGCGCCCTATATGATTTAC
>CAZHCZ010000032.1:0-10159 GCA_964531635.1 uncultured Hyphomicrobiales bacterium
ACCCTCTTAGCAAGAACCACCAACATTTTAGTGAGCGCGAGTGCAGCCTAAGTTACAGGAAAACGTTGGGCGATGCGCGGCAGGCTGTAGGTTTTCTCTTGCGCTCTATTATAACGAAAAACGTGCGAAAGTTTAGGGGGTGGCCTGTCTAACTTAAGGTTGAAGTGTGGGTTTTATTTGCCTGGGTAAGGTTATAAACCACCCACATTACATTTTTAACTTGCCAAACCATTAAAAATTAAACAAAATTAGACTGTTCATTAATTATGTAAAGTTGAGGGAGTAGATAATGAGTTCTTATTTTAAAGATATACCGAATAGAGATGGGTTTTTTGGGGATTATGGTGGGGCTATGTTGCCGCCGCCGCTTGTGCCGCATTTTGCGGAAATAGTAAAAGCTTATGATGAACTTTCAAAATCGGCAGAATTTATTAATGACTTGAAATATATTCGTAAGCATTTTCAAGGTCGCCCTACGCCAATTTCACACCTTAAAAACTTATCTAAAGCCGCAGGTGGAGCGCAGATTTATGCTAAGCGAGAAGATTTAAACCACACCGGCGCACATAAGTTAAACCATTGCATGGGCGAAGCTCTGCTGGCAAAACATATGGGTAAAACCAAGCTTATTGCCGAAACTGGTGCAGGGCAACATGGTGTTGCTTTGGCAACTGCAGCGGCTTATTTTGGTATGGAATGTGAAATTCATATGGGCGCGGTGGATATGAAAAAAGAATATCCCAATGTTGTGCGTATGAAGTTTTTAGGCGCGACAGTTGTTGAAGTTAATGAAGGCGCACAAACCTTAAAAGAAGCTGTGGACAGTGCTTTTGGTTCTTATATGGGGCAGGCCGATAATGCTTTATTTTGCATCGGTTCGGTTGTGGGTCCGCACCCTTTCCCGATGATAGTACGCGATTTTCAGAAAATTGTTGGCATTGAAGCGCGGGAGCAATTTATTGATATGACAGGTGAATTGCCCGACTTGGTTGCTGCTTGTGTGGGCGGTGGGTCTAACGCTATGGGCTTATTTGCAGGTTTTATTGATGATGATGTGGAGCTACACGGGGTTGACCCGCTTGGTTCTTCGACAAAACTTGGTGACCATGCTGCAACAATAACCTATGGTGTAGACAGCGCCATTCATGCGTTTAAAACACTTGTACTTGTCGATGAAAATGGCGACCCTGCACCTGTTAATACAATCGCATCTGGTCTTGATTACCCCGGTGTTGGCCCTGAACACGCGCATTTGCATAAAACCGGGCGCGTAAAATACAGTGCCGCAACCGACAAGCAAGCATTGAATGCTTTTTACAAACTTTCATCAATGGAGGGTATTATTCCTGCTCTTGAAAGCGCGCATGTTGTGGCTTTTGCAATGGATGAAGCTAAAAACCGCCCTGGTAAATCTATCTTAATCAACTTATCTGGTCGAGGTGATAAAGACATAGACTTTATTGAGCAAACTTATGGTTTTGATGAGTAGCTTAGTGTTTTTCTAAAAACTGGTCGGGGCGAGAGGATTCGAACCTCCGACCCCCTGGTCCCAAACCAGGTGCGCTACCAGACTGCGCCACGCCCCGATACCAGTTGTGAAGGCTGTATACGCTTTACTGAATTTGGTTACAAGCTTAAATACAACTTTTCCAACTATAATTTTTTGTACTAATACTTATATATTATGCTAAAGCATAGGTAGTTTAAAAAATTATAGTACTTAGTATTTTAATACTAAGTACTATCGCCGCAGAAGAGCTATAGCGACTGCGGTGCGCGGCGTAGCCAGCGTAATGAAATTATAAAATAATATAAATGGATAAATGATGCAAGAGAATAAGCCCAAAACTGTATATTTAAAAGATTACAAACCCAGTGATTATTTAATCAACCATACTTATTTAGATTTTTATTTAGAAGAAGCCCAAACAAAAATTTGTGCAAGTTTGGACATTACACCCAATAGCGTCAACAAACCGTTGGTTTTAAACGGTGAGGGGCTTGAACTGGTTTCTATTAAAATTGACGATATTGCACTCACAAAAGATGATTATAAATATGAAAATGACCTTTTAACCATTTTCACTCCGCCCAACCAAACTTTTAAGCTTACAACCGCAGCATTCTCTAACCCTAAAGCCAATACTAGCCTTTCGGGCTTATATTTAACCCATGGTGTCTACTGCACGCAATGTGAGCCCGAAGGGTTTCGCAAAATAACATTTTATTTGGATAGACCCGATGTTTTGTCGACTTTTCATGTGCGTATTGATGCCGATAAAAACAAATTCCCTATTTTATTGTCAAACGGTAATTTATTATCTAAAGGCGATGTTGAGGGTGATGAAAACCGACATTTTGCTATTTGGCACGACCCACATCCAAAACCCAGTTATTTATTTGCTTTAGTTGCAGGTGAGTTGGATTGTTTGAGCGATACTTATATAACGTCTGATGGGCGCGATGTGGCACTTAATATTTATGTTGAGCAAGGTAAAAAAGCCCACGCTCAATATGCAATGGGCGCGCTTAAACGCTCGTTTAAATGGGATGAAGACAAATTTGGGCGCATATATGATTTAGACATATTCAACATTGTTGCGGTTTCGCATTTTAATATGGGCGCGATGGAAAATAAGGGACTTAATATATTTAATGACAAGTATATTTTAGCCAGTGATGAAACCGCAACCGACAGAGATTTTGAATTGATTGAAGCCATTATTGGGCATGAATATTTTCACAATTGGACAGGCAACCGCATCACTTGCCGCGATTGGTTTCAGCTTTGTTTAAAAGAGGGCTTAACAGTTTTTCGTGATGCTGAATTCACTTCGGACTTACGCTCACGCTCGGTTAAACGCATTGATGATGTTAAAACCTTGAAAATATTACAATTTGCCGAAGATGCCAGCCCAATGGCACATGCCTGCCGCCCAGATGAGTTTATTGAAATAAATAATTTTTACACCTCTACTGTTTATCGCAAGGGTGCGGAAGTTGTGCGGGCGCTACACAGTTTGGTCGGTGAGGCGGGCTTTAGAGCGTCTATGGATTATTATTTCAAACATTTCGATGGGCAAGCGGCAACCGTTAAAGATTTTTTATATTGCTTTGAACAAGTAACGGGACGCGATTTATCACAGTTTGAGATTTGGTATTCACAAGCGGGCACACCCGTTCTTACTTATACATCTGGCTATAATAAAGCGGCAAAGACATTCACTTTGGAAATTGAGCAAATGTGCAAGCCAACGGCTGGGCAAAGTGTAAAGCAAAATTATCATATGCCAATTAAGCTCGGTTTATTATCAAGCAATGGTACCGATATGCCCATTGAAAATGGTATGGTAGAAATTACCGACAGCAAGCATATATTTATATTCGAAAATATTTCGGAAAAACCTGTTCTTTCATTTTTGCGTGATTTTTCGGTGCCAGTAAAGGTTGAGACCAAACAGAGTGTCGATGACTTATTGTTTTTAATGGCGCATGATAGCGATGATTATAACCGTTGGCAGTCTGGGCAAGATGTTGCGATGGATATTATTCTTAAACTGCTAAAAGGTAATGTAGCGGAAGATGAAATATTAGACGGGCGATATGCCGAGGCTATCAATAAAAGCATAAATAATAATAATTTAGACGCTGCGTTTAGAGCGTTAATATTAGCCGTACCATCGGTTATCGAAATTGCCTTATTCATTGGCGAAAATGTTAATCACGCCGCTATATATAATGCCCGTGAAAAACTGCTCGTTCATTTAGCACAGCATAATGAAAAAAATATTTTAACACTTTACCATAATTTCAGTAAAGACCAAAGCTTCATACCCGATGCAAAAGGCGCAGGAATACGGGCGTTTAGGAATATATTATTAAAAACTTTGGTAACAACCAATAAGCAAGCTTATGTTAATTTGGCAATAACCCACTATAAAACCGCCAATAATATGGTCGATATGATGGGAGGCTTGTCGATATTAAATGCAATAAAAACTTTTGATGCTCAAGTTTATTTGGCTGAATTTTATGAAAAATTTAAAGATAATAATTTGGTTGTCGACAAATGGTTTGGTCTGCAAGCAGTTAATGTTAGTGATAGAACATTGGATAATGTTAAAAAATTAACTCAGCATGAGAAGTTTTCATTCAAAACCCCCAATAATATATATGCGCTTATTGGCGGTTTTACCAATGGCAACCCTGTAATGTTTAACGCAGCCAATGGTGAAGGCTATGAGTATCTTGCCGATGTGATTATTAAGCTCGATGAAATCAACCCTCAAGTGGCAGCGCGTATGTTAACACCGCTCAAAAATTGGAAAAGCCTAGAAAAAGGGCGCAAAATTTTAGCCAAAAAGGCACTGGAAAAAATTGCCTATGTTAATAACATTTCTAAAGATGTCTATGAAATAACATCAAAATCACTTGATTTATAAGCCTTTAGATGAAGTCAAGAGGAAATAGTTAATAAAGTGTAAATAAATATATCTACCGTTAACCCTTTTTTTACTAGACAAATCACCCCAAAATGAATCACAACTAAACAAATGATTCGAAGATGCGGTACATTTAAGAATTATATGGATGAGGAACATTATTAGGAGGCTGGATTGGAACATAGTCAGCAGAGCGGGATTCAACCTAAGTATACCCCATTAGGCCTGGGGATACAGTTGGAAAAGAAGGCAGACTTTTTTACAAATAATATAATGATTAAAAAAGTCATACCAATATTGGCGGTTATCTTTATTATAGTTGTCGCGTGGGGTATTGTATCTCAAGGGTTGAATAAATATTATTCAATTAAAGACAATGAAAAAAACCGTATAGCCTTAATTTTAAATATTATCTCAAATAATATTAAAGCCAGTAAAAACGCTGATAGAGCCAATTTAATATTACCTGTAACGCCCTCGACACGCGATTTAAACGCAAGTTTACCAAGCCACATAAATTTAAATGCACAAACTATTATGCTGGTCGATGAGCGCGGTGTTATATCGGCATCTACTCCTGAAACGGTGGGTTTTGTTGGGCGCAATTTAAACCAAATTATAGACAGCAAAGCTATAGTATCCAGTAATAATATAGATGTATATAAACAAGCAATTACACTTAATAATGGCGAACAAGTATTCGTACAAAAGACCGAAATTTTAGACCATAAATTGACATTAATTTCATTGCAAAAAGTAAACTATATTGAGCAATTATGGTGGAAAGAAATAGGCATTGGTCTTGCATTGGCAATTATCACAACATTTGTTTTAATGCTTATGACAATTGGTTTTATGGTGCAAATGGCACATTCGAGCCGTGCTAGAGAAGTTATAGAGGCGACTGGCAGCCACCTTAACCGCACACTCGACAGAGGGCGCTCAGGTTTGTGGGATTGGGATATAGCGCGCGGTCATATATTTTGGTCATCGTCAATGTTCGAAATTTTAGGCTTAAAAAAATACCGTCATGTTTTATCATTTGGTGAAATAAAATCTATTTTACATGATAATGATAAAAATATTATTGATGAACTTAACTTCCTTATCGAGACTGGCGGTAAAGTTTTTGACCGCGAATTTAGAATGTTACATGCAAATGGGAGCTGGGTTTGGTTGCATATACGCGGTGAAATTGTAAAAGAAGAGTATGAGGCGACCATACGGCTTGTTGGCGTAACATCCGACGTAACAGAGCATAAAGCTATCGAAGCGCGTTCAACCCTAGCCGATATGCATTTAAAGCTGGCAATAGAAAACATCTCAGAAGGTTTTGTTATGTGGGACAACAACCGTCGCTTGGTTATGTGTAATAAAAAATTCCAACAATTCTTTAAACTGCACATTTCGGCAATTAAAAAAGGCACACATCAAGATGATGTTTTTAGCGCTGGGCAAAATATTATAACCAAAAACACCATTCACCTAGATGATTATAGCGAAGACGGACACAGTGCTTTTGAATATTTATTAGAAGATGGGCGCTGGTTACATGTTTCTGAACGCCAAACCTCTAGTGGTTCTATCGTAAGTGTTGGTACAGATATTTCGCACATTAAACGCCACGAAAATAAATTAATCGAAAGTGAAAAAGAGCTTATTGCAACCGTTCATGATTTAGAGCTAACCAAAAGTTTACTCGAGGCGCAAAAGCAAGAACTGGTTGAAAAACAAAGCCAATTAGAAATTTTAGCCGAACAAGCCAATACAGCCAACCGCGCAAAAACTGAATTCTTAGCCAATATGAGCCACGAATTGCGCACGCCATTAAATGCTATTATTGGTTTTTCGGAACTTATTAAAGCTCAAACATTTGGCGATATTGCAGAGCCGCGCTATGTCGAATATGCAGGGGATATTCATAAAAGCGGTGCTCATTTATTATTGGTAATTAATGATATTTTAGACATGTCAAAAATTGAATCGGGCAATTTAGAGCTTGAAATGCAAAAAGTTGAGCTTGCTGAAGTTACCGAAAGTTGTATGAGGTTAATTGCCCCGCGTGCCAATGAACAAAATATTGATATGAATTTAAACATTAAAGATGGGCTTTATATTAATGCCGATAAGCGTGCATTAAAACAAATATTATTAAATTTACTGTCTAATGCCGTTAAATTTACCAATGAAGGTGGCAATGTAAGCCTAAATGCAGAATTTAATGATGACGGTATTAAAATTGATATTATAGATGATGGTATTGGCATGAGTGATGAAGCAATTGATAATATTGGCAAACCTTTTGCTCAAGTTGGTTCTCAATTAACAAAAAATCACGATGGCACTGGTCTTGGTTTGTCTATTTCGAAATCATTGGTAGAAATGCATGGTGGTACGCTTGATATTGAAAGCCAAGAAGGAAAAGGCACATCGGTTTGTTTAAACCTTCCACAATATAAGAAAATAAAAGCAACAGCATAATGCTTTATTGACAGCAACCCTTTAAACTCGTAGCATTTACTATGGGTCAGGACTTATTAATTAACAAGGAGAATATTATATGGATAAATTACAAAAAATTGCAAATAGTACTGCGCTTGAAATTAACCACTTATTAAAAGACAGCTTAAGCAAAGACCAAGAAGTTGAAGTTTCAGTTATTATTGAAAGAGCGGTGATTAAAGCCGTTTTAGAAACTCAACATCGTGCTGTTGATGCCGCGTTGCATTGCCCCGAGGCCGACCAAGATGTTGCTCATAAAATTGCCACAGCAATTCGCAAAAAGAATGATGCGCTCATTGTTAACCTGTGTAGCGCACGTTAAATTTATAGTTAATAAGATTTTAACCCTAATTTGCGATAGTAAAATGCAGATTAGGGTTAAAAATGAATATTAATAATAACAAAAACGTAATGAGTTTCAGCCGAGAAAATGAGATTAGACGCAACAAGTCTGTCCAACGGCGTAAGCTTGATGATGCACGCATACAACGCCAACAACAGCAAACTCGAAACGCTATAAGTATAATGCGGCAAACGGCAAATATTTTTGCTATTAAAGAACAAGAATCCTACAATTCAATTGGTTTGGTTATGCAAGTTGCACAGCAACGGGCATTGTCTGCCGCTTCTGGGCTTGGGCAGAGTATAAATCGTTTGGCATAATTTTATAAAAAGAAAACACTATATTATTGCAAATCGGTAAATGCTTCGGTTAATCTTTTTGTGGCTTCTATAACCACCGACCTTGGGCAGGCTAGGTTAAACCGCATAAACAATTCACCATTTTTACCAAACTCTAGCCCATGTGATGCCGCAATTTTAGCCTTTTTTTGAATGCGGTTGACAATTTCAGCTTTACTCATGCCTGTCCCTGAAAAATCCACCCATGCTAAATATGTGGCTTCTAATTTAATAGAAACAACACCGGGGATTTTATTCATTGCTTCATCAAAAATTTTGCAATTTTCGGCAATATAATCAACGCATTCATCGAGCCATTCATCGCCTTCATTATAGGCGGCTTCGCACATGTTGTGCCCAAAGGCATGACCATGAATAGCACTCGCCGTAGCAGTTGCCGCATATTTTTTTCGCAAGCTATCATCTTGAATAATAACATTACCCGTTAGGCAACCCGCAATATTAAAGCTTTTTGTTGCGGCGGTTAGCATTACTATTTTATCTATCGCATCAGGAGCTGCCAATGACATAATGGTGTGTTTATTGCCTTTAAACACGAGGTCATGGTGAATTTCATCACTAATCAAAATAATATCGTGTTTTTTGCAAAGATTAGCAACCGCTTTAAGCTCATCTACACTCCATACACTTCCGCAGGGGTTGTGAGGTGAGCAGAATATCAGCATGGTCTCATCGCCCGTTAGAGAGGCTTCAAGTGCTGCCAAATCCATCTCATAGCGCCCATTATTATTGACCAAATCCGAAGAAACAAGCGTGCGATTATTACTTGTTATCATTTTTTCAAACAGGTGATAAACAGGAGTGAAAATAATAATTCCGTCATTTTCTTTTGTAAAAGCCTGAATACAAAGAGAAATGCCATTTACTAGCCCATGTGTGGTAAATATCCAATTGGGGTCAACGCTCCAATTGTGCCGACGTTGCATCCACCCGCAAATGGCGGCTTTATAGCTTTTATCGTCGCCATAATAGCCTAAAACTTGGTTGTCGAGCATGTTTTTAACTGAGTCTGTAACCGCTTTGGGTGGTGCAAAATCCATATCCGCAACCCACATAGCAATACCATCATCTGGGTTTACGCCATACTTGGTCTGTATAATATCCCATTTAAGCGAATGGGTGTTTTTTCGGTCTATAACTTTATCAAAACTCATTTCAGACTCCTGTTTAAGTTGTTTTGTAAATTATAATAAAATTTAAAAAAATAGATAGAGAATTATACAAAATTACATGGAAAAAGTTTTCAACCATAGTCTAAGCTTAAACTATGGTTAACCATCGTGCTTAAATTGAATTTACTTTATTTTTTATCTTGGTAAACTATAAGGTAATAATTGGGGTAATTGTATATTTAAGTGGTGTATTATGTCTAATAATATTGTTTTTGGGAAACGTAAAACTCAAACAAGTACGGAAACAAGCCAACATGTATTGAACCTGCGCAAACCTCAATATTCAGGTGTAGAGGCAAGAGATAATACGCGCAGAAAAAGCCTTAAAGAATGTAAAATAATTTTCAATAATAACAATAGTGTTTTCGATGGGGTAATATTAAACTTATCGGATTCAGGTGCAAAGATTAAAGTAGAAAATTCAAAATATATTGCTAATGATTTTATTCTGAGAATAACTTTTAGTGGCGTAGAAAAGCCATGCTCAGTAAGGTGGAGAAACAATAATTTAATTGGCGTAGAATTTGATAAGAGCTAATATTTTGAATCAAAAAGCCTATCGCCTTCTTGGTCAATAATTTGCCTACCCTTAGCTAGGGAAGCTTTAAGCGCTTGTTCTTTACTATTCATTCTATCGGCGCGAATAAAGTCTTTTTCTAAAACCTTATCACCAATTTTTTTAATAATACGCCCTGATAACAATGTTTCATTTTCTTGTTTCAGGTCTAAGGCCTGAATTTTATACCCAAGATAATCTTCTTCACCAAGTATTTGAGGCAGCAAATCTTCGGGGTTAACCTTAGGTTTTTCTCGCCAAAATATTCGTTTAAAAAATGACATTTAATACTCCAAAATTTAATATTTATTCTACTTTATTTGGTTTAAATTTTCCACCAATTACTTGTGTAACTTTTTGTGCCGCCTTTAAAACCTTTGGTCCCAATTCAAAAACCACATGGTCATCGAACCGCACTGTAGGCCCTGAAACCGATATACCAGCAATGGCTTCACCAAATGAATTATAAATGGTCGATGCCACACAGCGCATTCCATTATAGCGTTCTTCATTGTCTAATGACCAGCCCCTTTTTTTTGTTTTTTTAAGGTCGGCAAGCAGTGCCTCATAAGAGGTTAGTGTTGTAGGGGTAAATTCGGGCATACCTTTTTTTTGTAAAATGTGCTTAACTTCCTTTTGACTAAGGTTGGACAGCAGCGCCTTGCCAATGCCCGAGGCGTGCATATGCCCGCGCGTTCCAGGGCGAAAAAAAGCCCGAATAGGGTTGTGGGTTTCAACTTGGCTAATAAACACAATATCTCCATTATCGGCAATAGCTAAATTTG
>CAZHCZ010000032.1:10172-19056 GCA_964531635.1 uncultured Hyphomicrobiales bacterium
GAGCTCGCGCATAATAACATGTGCAGCTTCGAGTAAATTTGTTCGGTTGCTAAATGCAGCACCTATACGAAACGCCTCGACACCAATCATCCAATCTTGTGTAATTTCGTTAAATTCTACAAAATTATGTTTTTGTAATGTTGTAAGCAGCCGATGTGCCGACGATGGCGGCATGCCAACGCGTAATGCCAGCTCGGTTAAGGTGACTTTTTCTTCTTTAGCCAGCGCTTTTAACAATGTAATGCCACGGTCAAGTGCCTGTACTGGCGCGCCTTGTTGCTCGTTCCATATAGACTTTGGTCTTCCGCGTGAACGCTTAATAGGGGGCTTATTGTCCATATTAGATTTCCAAAAATTAACGTTATATACGGCTATATTCTATTTTAACAGTTTTAATAAACTTTAACAGATGTATCTAAAAAATTATTTGGAAAATAAATTCATTTTAAAAATCAAGAGATTGCCTATTTAACGCTAAAATAAAAAATTATTTCAAAAAAATTGAAAAACAGCTTCAAACCCGTTAGCATAGAAAATATGTTGCTAACAATTTTATCCAAAGTGGAGAAGTTTATATGAACAGTCAAAACCCAGTTTTCATACCGGGTCCGACGAATATTCCTGATCGTTTGCGCAATGCTATGAATATTCAAACATTAGACCATCGCGCACCCGATTTTGTAACTGTATTTGCCCCTGTTCTTAAAGATTTGAAAAAGGTGTTTAAGACCAAAACAGGTGAGGTGTTGATTTTCCCCGCGAGTGGAACAGGGGGTTGGGAAGCAGCAATAACCAACACCCTGTCCCCTGGTGATAAAGTTCTTATCGCGCGATATGGGATGTTTTCTCATCGTTGGGTTGATATGTGCCAACGCCAAAAGCTTGATGTAGAAATTATCGAATGTGAATGGGGAGAAGGCGCGCCCGTAAGTTTATTCAATGCGCGTTTGGCAGCTGATAAAAACCATGAAATTAAAGCCGTTCTTGTAACGCATAATGAAACCGCGACAGGTGTTGTTTCAGACATAGCTGCGGTGCGCGGTGCTATAGACAGTGCGAACCATCCTGCTTTATTATATATAGATTGTGTTTCATCATTGGGTTCAATGGACTTTAAAATGGACGAATGGGGCGTGGATATTGCTATATCTGGTTCGCAAAAGGGCTTTATGTTGCCTGCGGGCATGGCCATTGTCGCATTAAGCCAGAAAGCTATTGCAGCCAGTAAAACGGCCACCTGCCCACGTTGCTTTTTCGACTTTAAGGATATGTTTGCCGCCAATGCCAATGGTGGTTTTCCTTATACCCCGCCATTGCAATTAATTTACGGGTTGCGCGAAAGCTTAAATATGATTTTTGAAGAAGGTCTAGACAATGTTTTTGCCCGTCATTTTCGCCTTGCCGAAGGTGTGCGCCGTGCGGTTGCGGCTTGGGGTATGGAACTATGCGCCAAAACGCCTGACCTTTATTCGGATTCAGTGAGCGCAATTTATGTGCCTGATGGCTTTAATTCCGACGAATTGACCAACCATATTTATGACAATTACGGTGTTTCTTTTGGCGTGGGGCTTGGTGAAATGGGTGGAAAAGCCTTTAGAATTGGGCATCTTGGCTCGTTAACCGATGTTATGGTGCTGAGCGGTATTGCGACTATTGAAATGGCAATGAAAGATTTGAATTATCCGATTGAGTTGGGCTCTGGTGTTGCTGCCGCCCAAGAATATTTCCGTGTAAATGCAAAATAGGTTTTAAGGACTGTAATAATGTATATACCAAATTTTGATGATGTAAAAAATGCCCATGAGCGGATTAAGCCGCATATTCATCGCACACCTGTGCTGACCTCGGCTTATTTTAATCAGCTTACGGGCGCGCAATTGTTCTTTAAATGTGAAAACTTTCAAAAAGCGGGCGTGTTTAAAGCCCGTGGTGCGTCAAATGCTGTATTTGGTTTGAGTGATAAGGCGGCTAAAGCGGGTGTGGCAACACATTCTTCGGGCAATCATGGGTTGTCATTAAGTTATGCGGCGGGTAGGCGTGGTGTGCCTGCCACTGTGGTTATGCCAAAAACCGCGCCCGAAGCTAAAAAAGCGGCGGTTCGGGGCTATGGTGCAACGGTTGTTGAATGTGAACCAAGCACATCATCGCGTGAAGCGGTTTTTGCGCAAGTGATGGCAAGTTCTGGAGCAGATTTTATTCACCCTTATAACGACCCTAGAGTGATTGCAGGTCAAGCGACATGCTCGTTAGAACTTATTGAAGATGTCGACGGTTTGGATGCGATCATTGCCCCTATTGGTGGCGGTGGCATGGTATCGGGCACATGTTTAACCCTTTCCAACATTGCGCCAAACATAAAAATTTATGCGGCGGAGCCTGAGCAGGCTGACGATGCTTATCGGTCATTTAAAGCGGGGCATATCATTGCTGATGATGCTCCAACCACTGTTGCTGATGGGCTAAAAGTGCCATTAAAAGATTTAACATGGCATTTTGTATCTAACCATGTAACCGATATTCTTCTTTGTTCTGAGCAGGAAATTATCGACGCGATGTATTTAATTTGGCAACGAATGAAAATTGTGGTCGAGCCAAGTTCGGCAGTGACCATTGCTACAATTTTAAAAAACAAACACTTATTTGCAGGCAAAAGAGTTGGAATTATTCTGACAGGCGGCAATGTAGATTTAAAAAAACTGCCATGGATGGCAAAATAAAAGGAGATGAGTATGAGCAAGCAAAATTTTGACGCATTTGACGTTGGGTATAATATTCCCGCCAAACCCGGAATGAATGAGAGTGATATTCAAACTCCATGTTTAATGGTCGATTTGGATATTTTAAACCGCAATATAGACCTTATGCAAGGTCATGCCGATGCTATGGGTGTGCGCCTACGGGTGCATGGTAAAATGCACAAATCGGCAGATATTGCTTTAATGCAAATCGAAAAAGGCGCATGCGGAATATGCTGTCAAAAAGTAAGCGAAGCCGAAGCTTTTGTTAGAGCGGGCATTAAAGATGTTCTGGTATCGAACCAAGTGCGCGATGCTGCAAAAATTGACCGCCTTGCTCGGTTGCCAAAATTAGGTGCGCGTACACTATGTTGTGTTGATGATTTAAGCAATGTCGCCGCGCTTTCGGCCGCTGCTCAAAAGCACGGTACTGAAATTGAAGTCTTGGTTGAAATTGATTGCGGGGCAGGGCGTTGTGGCGTGACCACAAGCGATGCAGTGGTGGAAATTGCTAAAGCTGTAGATGTTGCAAAGGGCTTAAAATTTTCAGGCATTCAAGCCTATCAAGGTGCGATGCAACATATGGACATTTATGCTGAACGCAAACAAAAAATAGACATTGCTATCGAAATGGTACGCGAAGCTGTTGACGCTTTAAAAGTCGAAGGGCTTGAGTGCGATATTGTTGGCGGTGGTGGCACGGGTTCATATTATTTCGAAGGGGCATCGGGTGTTTATAATGAGCTTCAATGCGGTTCATATGCATTTATGGATGCCGATTATGGTCGTATTTTAGACAAGGACGGCAAACGTATCGATGAAACAGAATTTGCCAGCTCATTGTTTATTCTAACCTCGGTTATGAGCCATGTAAAAGCAGATAAAGCCATTGTAGATGCTGGTCTTAAAGCCCAATCAGTCGATAGCGGTTTGCCTGTAATATTTGGTCGTACTGACGTTGAATATGTAAAATGTTCGGACGAACATGGTGTGGTTGCAGACCCTGAGGGTAAACTAAAAGTTAATGATAAGCTTAAATTAGTACCCGGTCATTGTGACCCAACTTGCAATGTGCATGACTGGTATGTTTTGGTGCAGGGCGGTAAAGTTGTCGATATATTGCCAGTAACTGCCCGCGGTTTGGCATATTAGGAGAGTGAATAATGCTTATTGTTACCGAAGAAATTTGTAAAAAAGTGATAGGTCGAGCAGATGCGTTTAAAGCTGTCGAGGCAGTTTTTGGCGCAATGGCTAAGGGTGATGCTTATAATTTTCCTGTAATTCGTGAAGCCATTGGTTATGCTGATGCGCTTTACGGCTTTAAGTCGGGTTTTGATAAAGCAGGTTTAACGCTGGGTGTAAAATCTGGCGGTTATTGGCCTAACAATATGAAAAAAGGTTTGACCAATCATCAATCTACAATATTTTTATTCAACCCCGATACAGGGCAGTTAGATGCTTTGGTTGGTGGTAATTACTTAACAGCTGTTAGAACTGCTGCGGCAAGTTCTGTGTCTATTGCGCATCTTTCGCGTAAAAATTCAAAGGTTTTAGGCATGGTTGGTGCAGGGCATCAATCGGCTTTTCAATTGCGCGCGGCGTTAGAACAACGTGATTTTGAAAAAGTTGTTGCATGGAATTTGCATCCCGAAATGTTGCCCGCTTTAGGAGAAGTCGCGCAAGGCTGTGGTGTCGAGTTTGAAGCGGTAAACCGCGAACAACTCGGCGCACAGTCGGATGTTATTATTACCATTACAGCAGCACATGAAGCGTTGCTGATGAAAGACTGGATAAAAGCGGGAACACATATTGCCTGCATGGGAACTGACACTAAGGGCAAGCAAGAAGTTGACCCTGCTTTAATAGCCAACGCGACAGTTTTTACCGACGAAATTGCTCAATCTATAACCATTGGTGAAACGCAACATGCTATTAGCAAAGGCTTAATTTCAGAAAATGACATTACGCCAATAGGTGCGGTTATTAATAAAACCCATGTCGGGCGTTCGTTTGATGATGAAATTACGCTTTTTGACGGAACAGGGGTTGGCTTGCAAGATTTAGCCGTGGCATCGGTGGCCGCAAAATTGGCCGAGCAACAAAATTTAGCGGAGAAAATAAACCTATAAAAAATTACCCTAGCCCCCATTAAGAGTGGGCGGGGCATGTTAAATATAAGGGAGCAACAAATGTCGACAATAAAAATGCCAACACCAAATCAAGATATTATTGATAACCGTGATGCAATTGTTGCTGCCTTAACATTAATCTTGCCAAAAGACACTGTGATTTCTGAAAAATCGGAAATATTGGTTTATGAATGTGATGCTTTAAACGCTTATCGTTGCCCACCACTGGCTGTGGTTTTGCCACATACGACTGAAGAAGTTGCTGCCATTATGAAGCTGTGTTCGGAGCTTGGCATTCCTGTTGTTCCGCGTGGTGCAGGCACATCATTAGCGGGTGGTGCATTGCCAACAGCCGATAGCATTATTTTAGGCACAGCAAGGCTAACCAAAACATTAGAAATAGACACTGACAACCGCTTTATTCGTGTGCAAACAGGGGTGACCAATTTATCGGTAACGAGCGCAGTCGAAGATAAAGGCTTTTTTTACGCGCCCGACCCATCGAGCCAACTTGCTTGTGCTATTGCAGGCAATATTGCCATGAATTCGGGTGGCGCGCATTGTTTAAAATATGGCGTAACGACCAATAATTTAATGGGCGTTAAAATGGTTTTAGCCGATGGCGAAATTATAGAGTTAGGCGGCGCGCATTTAGATGCTGCAGGTTACGACCTTTTGGGGTTAATTTGCGGCTCCGAAGGTCAACTCGGCATTGTAACCGAAGCCACTTTGCGTATTTTAGCCAAACCTGAAGGCGCAAGACCTGTGTTAATAGGCTTTGATGACCCCGAAGTGGCAGGGCAATGTGTTGCCGATATTATTAAATCAGGAATTTTGCCGGTTGCTATAGAATATATGGACAAGTTGCTGATTAGAGTTACCGATGAATTTTCGGGCGCAGGTTACCCCGATGTTGAAGCTTTGCTTATTGTCGAAGTCGAAGGTTCAGAGGCAGAAATAGACTTTCAACTTAAAAAAATTATTGATATTGCCAACAAACTAAACCCAGTAGAAGTGCGCAAAAGTACATCCGATGCCGAAACGGCATTAATTTGGAAAGGTCGTAAATCGGCTTTTGGGGCTATTGGGAGAATTAACGATTATTTATGCCTAGATGGCACAGTTCCCGTTTCGGAATTGGCGCGGGTTCTAAAAGGCATTGGCGAATTGTCAAAAAAACATGGGTTGAAAATTGGCAATGTATTCCATGCAGGCGATGGCAATATGCACCCGCTTATTTTGTTCGATGCTAATAAAGAAGGTGATTTAGAAAGAGCCGAAGCCTGTGGTGCCGATATTTTGCGCCTTTGTGTTGAGGTTGGTGGGTGTCTAACGGGTGAACATGGTGTCGGCATTGAAAAACGCGACTTAATGGGTGTGCAATATTCGGTAGACGATATGGAAGTTCAAATGTCGGCAAAAGATTGTTTTGACCCCAATTGGTTGCTCAACCCTGCCAAAGTATTTCCTTTAAAACTTAGCAAGTCCCGCAGAATGGGAGGGTTATTATGAGTATAATTTTAAGCCCAACTGATGAAACGCAACTGGTTGATGTTATTAACGAAGCTAAAAGTAAAAAAACCGCGCTTAAAGTTCAAGGCGGTGGCACACGTGCGGGGCTTGGCAACCCAATAAACAGCGACGCTACATTGTCACTTAAAAAAATAAATGGTATTGAGCTTTATGACCCAGCAGGTTTGGTTTTGGTTGTTAAAGCAGGCACAAGCCTTAAACAAATAGAAAAAACTCTAGCGGTTGAAGGGCAGCGTTTGGCGTTTGAACCGACAGATTACCGCCATTTATTTGCCACAAAAGGCGAACCAACCATTGGCGGAATTGTTGCTGCTAATATTTCAGGCTCGCGGCGTATTTCGGTTGGGGCGTGCCGCGATGCACTTTTAGGGGTGCGGTTTGTAACTGGCAATGGCTATATTATTAAAAATGGTGGCCGCGTTATGAAAAATGTAACAGGCTTAGATTTGGTAAAACTTATGGCAGGCTCATACGGCACATTGGGCGTATTAACCGAAGTTTCGTTTAAAGTGCTGCCAACGCCTGAACGTCAGGCGACATTAGTCATTAATAGCGCATCAACCGATGAAGCTGTAAAAACCATGTCTGCTGCTTTGGGTTCGCCGTTCGAAATTACGGGTGCGGTTTATCGCCCTAAAACCAATGAAACATTATTGCGCATTGAAGGTTTTTCTGACCAAGTCGATTATCGCTTAGAAAAACTCCGCGCGCTTGTTGCGCCTAAATCTGATGCTAAAATTATTGATGGTACAGAGCATATGGCTTTGTGGCGTTCAATCCGCGATGTTAAGTTTATTGATACACCTGACGCTGTGGTTTGGCGTATTTCGGTAAAACCGAGTGATGCGCCAAGTGTTGCAACATATCTTAAGACTATGAACGCGAACCTATTGTTGGATTGGGGCGGTGGGCTTATATGGGCAGAAATACCAGGCGAAAGCATTGAAAGCGCTCTAAATATTCGCAAATTGGTTCGTGAAAAGGGTGGTCATGCAATGCTTATTCGTGCATCTGAAAATTTGCGCAATAAAGCATCTTCTTTTCAACCTGAACCCAAGGGCGTGGCGACACTTTCGGCTTGCATTCGCAAAAAATTTGACCCTGATGGCATATTAAACCCTAACTTTATGACCAACGGGGCAGGTTAATTATGCAAACACATTTTACATCCGAGCAGTTAAAAGACGTTAAGCTAAAACGTTCAAATAAAATTTTGCGTGATTGTGTGCATTGTGGGTTTTGCACCGCCACCTGCCCAACTTATCAGCTATTGGGCGATGAGCTAGACAGCCCGCGTGGGCGTATTTATTTAATTAAGGATATGCTCGAGAATAGCCGCATTCCTGATGAAAAAACCGTAAAACATATCGACCGCTGTTTAAGTTGCCTTGCTTGTATGACAACTTGCCCCTCAGGTGTGCATTATATGCACCTTATTGACCATGCGCGTGAATATGTCGAAAAAAATTATACCCGACGTTGGGACGACCGCGCTATTCGCTGGTTACTTGCACTTATTTTGCCATACCCCAACCGTTTTCGTTTTGCCATGTATGGCGCAAAAATAGCCAAGCCGTTTGCGTGGGTTTTACCAAAAAAATTACGTTCAATGGTCGAATTTGCTCCTAAAAAAATTCCCCCAATTTCGCCCAATGACAAACCCCAAGTTTTTAAGGCTAAAACCAAGCGGGTAAAACGTGTTGCATTAATGACAGGCTGTGCGCAAAAAACCTTAAATACTGATATTAACGATGCGACTATTCGCATTTTAACCCGCCATGGTTGTGATGTTGTTATCGCCCAAGGGGCAGGTTGTTGTGGCGCATTAACTCACCATATGGGCAAAGCCTCACAAAGCCATAAAACCGCTGCTAAAAACATTACTGCGTGGGTTGCCGAAATGGACGGCGAGGGGTTAGATGCTATTGTTATTAACGCATCGGGTTGCGGCACAACGCTTAAAGATTATGGGCATATGTTCAAAACCCACCCATTAGAAAAAGATGCCATTCGTGTTGCAAAAATATCGAAAGACATTAGCGAAGTTATAGCGGATTTAGGCTTGCAAAAAACCAATAAACGGCAAAAATATAAAGTTGCTTACCATTCAGCTTGTTCATTACAACATGGGCAAAAAATTACCGAATTGCCAAAAACATTGCTTAAACAAGCTGGTTTTGAGGTTGTTGCCCCTGCCGAAAGCCATTTATGCTGTGGCTCTGCTGGCACATATAATTTAATGCAACCCGAAATTTCGACCCAATTAAAAATACGTAAAATTGGGCATTTAGACGCCACAAATTCAGACATTATTGCCACAGGAAATATTGGCTGTATGATGCAAATTGGTTCAGGCAGTAAAACATCAATAGTGCATACGGTAGAATTGTTAGATTGGGCAACAGGTGGGCCTGTGCCACCTATATTAAAAATTTGTTGACGCAAAAAAACTATGGCTGTTGAATGTTTTGAAATTAATGGACTAAT
>CAZHCZ010000033.1:0-15569 GCA_964531635.1 uncultured Hyphomicrobiales bacterium
TTCCGAATATGCCGATGTTTCGATAAAACGCTTTGGCGGTTATAAAGGCGGTATTCTGGCGTTTTCGCGTTTAATGCGCTGCCACCCATTTGGCAGCCATGGTCTAGACCCCGTGCCCAATAAATTGGGGAGCTATGGTATAAAATTCTGGAAATATGGACGGTGGAATGGTAAGCATATCGAACATGGTTTCTATGAAGGTGATTCTTAAGAGCTAAATTTAAATGCTTATCCACTTTGTTGGTGGAAGTGAGCGGAGGTAAAAATGATTAAAATAACTTTCCCCGATGGTGCTACACGCGAATATGAACAGGGTCAAACAGGCTTTGACATTGCGGCATCTATCTCCAAATCTCTATCCAAAAAAGCCGTCGCCATTATGATAGATGGCGAAATGCAGGATTTAGCAGAACCGATTGTTACCGATGTTAACCTAAGCATTATATTGCGTGATGACGCTGATGCATTAGAGCTTATCCGCCATGATGCCGCCCATGTAATGGCAGAAGCGGTGCAAGATATTTTTCCTGGTACGCAAGTCACCATTGGACCAACTATTGAGAATGGTTTTTATTATGATTTTGCCCGCGATGAACCCTTCAGCCTTGAAGATTTAACAAAAATAGAAGCCCGAATGCGTCAAATTATTGGACGTGATGAAAAGTTCACCAAAGAAGTTTGGACGCGCAACGAAGCAAAAGACTATTTTGCCGCCCAAGGTGAGACTTATAAAGTCGAATTAATTGACGCAATACCCGAAGATGAAGATGTGAAAATCTACCGTCAAGGCAAGTGGCTCGACCTTTGTCGCGGCCCACATTTACCCTCGACAGGAAAAGTTGGCAATAATTTTAAACTGATGAAACTCGCGGGTGCATATTGGCGCGGTGATAGCGACAATGTAATGCTACAGCGCATTTACGGCACAGCATGGGCAAGCGAAAAGCAGCTCAAACAATATTTATATATGCTCGAAGAAGCCGAAAAACGCGACCATCGTAAATTGGGCTCAGAAATGGATTTATTCCACTTTCAAACCGAAGCTCCTGGCAGTGTGTTTTGGCACCCAAAGGGGTGGAAATTATTCAGCAGCCTTATTGAATATATGCGCCGTAAGCAAACGGCAGGCGGGTATTTAGAGGTTAACACCCCCGATATGCTTGATAAAGCACTATGGGAACAATCGGGTCATTGGGAAAAATACGGTGAGAACATGTTTACCACCATTACCCCAGATGAACGTGTATTCGCTCTAAAACCCATGAATTGCCCAGGGCATGTGCAAATTTTTAAAAACGGATTGCGCTCCTATAAAGAGCTGCCAATAAGGCTTGGTGAATTTGGCAAAGTGCATCGTTACGAGCCATCGGGCGCATTGCATGGTTTAATGCGCGTGCGTTCATTCACTCAAGATGATGCCCATATTTTTTGTGCCGAGGAGCAAATCACCGAGGAAGTTATTAAAACCAATGCGCTGATATTGTCTATCTATCGCGATTTTGGCTTTAATGATATTCGCATTAAATTTTCTGACCGTCCCGAAAAACGTATCGGCAGTGATGAAGCTTGGGATAAAGCCGAAACCGCCCTTAAAACTGCGATTACTGCGGCAGGTGTAGAATGGGAATTGAATGAAGGCGAGGGCGCATTTTACGGGCCTAAACTAGAATATGTACTCAGAGATGCCATAGGACGCGACTGGCAATGCGGCACTTTACAAGTCGACTTTACTTTGCCCGAACGCTTTGGTGCATTTTACATCGACAAAGATGGCAATAAACAAACGCCTGTTATGTTACACAGAGCCATGTTTGGTTCGCTCGAACGGTTTACTGGCATTCTAATTGAACATCATGCAGGAGCGTTTCCTTTATGGCTCGCCCCCACCCAAGTGGTTGTTTGCCCAATTGTTTCAGATATGGACGATTATGCGCTTGAAGTACAAAAAACTTTGCTTGCTGCAGGAATTAGCGCCGAAGTGGATTTGCGCAACGAGAAAATAAATTATAAAGTGCGTGAACATAGCTTACAAAAAATACCCGCAATATTTGTTGTTGGTGGGCGCGAGAAAGAAAATGGCACAGTGGCAATAAGGCGATTTGGTTCAAAAGCTCAAAATATTGTTGCGCTTGATGAAGCCGTGGCGGAAATTGCTAAAGAAGCCAAAGCTCCTGATGAGGGTTAAAGGTAAAATATGCACGATATAAAAATTCATAAAAAAAAGCTACTGTTCAGAGCATGGCATCGCGGTATGAAAGAGCTAGATTTGTTGATGGGAACATTTGCTGTAGATGAACTAGACAATTTAGAAGGTGATGAATTGCAACAATTCGAGCGGTTAATAGAAGCCGAAGATAATGATTTATTGAATTATTTCAATGGCAAACAACAAGTTCCTAATGTTCTTGCAGGCAGCGTGTTCGAGCGTATAAAAGCGCAAAGTTTTACACCCGATAAATATGGTAAGAACCTTTAAAGTTTATGATTAGCCTAGAAAAACTGCTTAAAGACCATAATATTATTTCGTCTGTTCCAGAAGGTGCAGACGCATTAATATTGGCTAAAATTTGGCAAAAAAACCGTGCTGAAGGCAATGATGTTGTGTTTGTTGCGCGTGATGAACAGCGGCTGGACGCCCTTTCGCAACGGCTAAAATTTTACTTGCCCGATGAAAATTTACTGACCATTCCAGCATGGGATTGTTTGCCTTATGACCGTGTTTCGCCTGCTTATAATATAATTGGTACGCGGCTTAAATCTTTGGCAATTTTAGCCAATAGAGCCAAACAAAAATCACCCGCCCCACGGATTATTTTAACCAGCATTAATGCGGTGATGATGCGCACTGCACCTGTGAGCTATTTCAACCGCAGTTTTTTAACATTAAAACTTGGCAACCGTGTGAACTTATCCGATTTTGCGGGTTATTTTATTCGCAACGGCTTTAGAAAAGTTGCTACCGTACATGAAAAAGGCGAGTTTTCTATTCGCGGTTCAATTGTTGATATATTTAGCGGCAATATGAACAAGCCTGCACGCCTAGATTTTTTTGGCGATACGCTCGATTCTATTAAGAGCTTCGACCCGCTTAGCCAAAGAAGTGATAAAAAACTTAAAGGGGTAACCATTTTGCCCGCAGGCGAGATGATGTTGAATGAAAAATCCATTTCGTTATTTCGCAAACGCTATGTCGACGAATTTGGGGCAGTAAAGTCCGAAGATATGTTATATGAAAACATATCGGCTGGGCGTTTATCGGTCGGTATGGAACATTGGTTGCCATATTTTCATGAAACACTGGATAATATTTTTAGTTTTTGCCAAAGCCCAACCATAGTTACCGATACTCAGGCAACCCAAAGCATAACCGCGCGTGATGAGCAAATAACCGACTATTATAATGCCCGTATAGAAGCCATGCAGCAACAAGGCATGGGCGCGCCCTTATACCGCCCTATAAAACCCAGCCTGCTCTATATTCAAAAACAAGAATTAGATGAAATTTTTAAGAAAAATCAATGGGTTGAATTGAATAATTTTAGTGTTCCGAAGGTGTTTCGTGGCCCGAATATTATTGATTTTAACGGCAAATTGGGTCGCAAATTCAGTGCTGAACGCCAGATACAAGACAAAAATATATATGAGATTATCTGCCGACATTTAACCGAATTACAAACAGCTAAGCATAAAATTATTATCGGTTGTCAAAGCATTGGCAGTGCCGAAAGATTGTCTAACTTACTTGCAGATTATAGCTTAAAAAATAGTGTAACGGTCGATAGTTTCGAGCAATTTAACGCATTAGGCGAGGGCGCGTTGGCATTTGCTACACTGCCGATGGAAACAGGCTTTACTGTCGGGACATTAAACTTTATTTCCGAACAAGATATACTGGGCGACAGTTTAAAATCGGCGCATAAAAAACGCCGTGCGGCTGATTTTATATCTGAATCATCGGCGCTTGCGCTTAACGATTTTATCGCCCATATCGAGCATGGTGTTGGGCAGTTTATTGGTCTAAAAACCATTGATGTTTCGGGCAAACCGCATGATTGTTTGGTGCTTAAATATTTAGGTGGCGATAAGTTGTTTTTACCTGTCGAAAATATTGAGTTGCTTAGCCGTTATGGTGGTGAAGAAATTGACGCAACTCTCGATAAATTAGGCGGTTCAGCATGGCAAGCGCGTAAAGCAAAGCTTAAAGAACGCATAAAAGACATTGCCGATAAATTAATAAAAATAGCCGCCGAACGTATGTTAAAAAAGGGTCAAATAATTAACAACCCTGACCATTTATACGAAGAATTTGTCGCCCGCTTTGGCTTTAACGAAACTCAAGACCAACTGCATGCTATTGAAGATATTGTCGAAGATTTACAATCGGGTAAACCAATGGATAGGCTTATTTGTGGCGATGTTGGTTTTGGTAAAACCGAAGTGGCATTAAGGGCGGCATTTTTAGCCGTTATGTCGGGCATGCAAGTGGCGTTAGTTGTACCCACAACACTGCTCGCCCGCCAGCATTATAAAACCTTTATTGAGCGGTTTGCCAATTTGCCAATAAGCATAGAGCAAGCCTCTCGGCTTGTTGGCGCAAAAAAACTTAGCCAAACCAAGCAAAACATACAGTCCGGTGCAGTCGATATTGTTATTGGTACTCATGCTTTATTGTCAAAAAATATTAATTTTGCCAATTTAGGGCTTCTAATAATTGATGAAGAACAACATTTTGGCGTAGTGCATAAAGAGCGTTTGAAAGAATTACAATCCGATATTCATGTGCTTACCTTAACCGCGACCCCGATTCCACGTACCTTGCAATTGGCGATGACAGGTGTACGCGAACTGTCAATTATAGCCACCCCGCCAGTCGATAGATTGGCAATACGCACTTTTATATCGCCGCTCGACCCTGTTATTATTCGCGAAACGCTGTTGCGTGAACATTACCGAGGCGGGCAAAGTTTTTACGTTTGCCCGCGTGTTTCTGACTTAGAAGAACGCGCCAAATTTTTAACCGAATTTGTGCCAGAAATAAAATTTGTTATCGCCCATGGGCAAATGACCCCAATGGCACTCGACGCGGTAATGAACGCATTTTACGATGGCAAATACGACCTGTTATTGGCAACCACCATAATAGAAAGCGGTATCGACATACCCACTGCCAATACGTTAATTGTCCACCGTTCCGACATGTTTGGTTTGGCGCAGCTTTACCAATTGCGCGGTAGGGTAGGGCGTTCTAAAACCCGCGCCTATGCTTTATTTACCTTACCAACCCATGGTAAAATATCTGAAAATGCTCAAAAACGCCTAAATGTATTGCAATCGCTCGATAGCTTAGGCGCAGGATTTACCCTAGCCAGTCACGATTTAGATATACGCGGCGCAGGCAATTTATTAGGCGACGAGCAATCGGGGCATGTTAGAGAAGTTGGTTTCGAGCTTTATCAAAATATGTTAGAAGAAGCCATTTCAAGCCTAAAATCGGGCGAATATAACGTTGAACTCGATGAAAAATGGACAAGCGAAATTAACATCGGTATTCCTGTTTTAATTCCTGAAAATTACGTCAATGATTTAGATTTACGCCTTGGGTTATACCGCCGCTTGTCGGGCTTTAACGACAAACAACAAATAGACGACTTTGCAATGGAGTTAACCGATAGGTTCGGAAAACGCCCAGAAACAGTCGATTATCTACTCAAAATAATGAAAATAAAACTCCTTTGCCGCCATGCCAATATTGACAAATTAGATGCAGGAGCAAAAGGCTTAACTGTGCAATTTAGGAAAAACAATTTTGCCAACCCGTCTGGTTTATTAGAACTTATTGATAATAGCCGTGGGCGTATTAAATTGCGCAGCGATCAACGGTTATTTATAGCAGAAGGTATGCCACACGAAAAAGACCGTTTGAGGGTTTGTAGTGAATTTGTCGGAAAACTCAGTAATTTAGCGGCAAAAGGCAGTAAAAATTAAGGGTATTATAGTACCTATTTATTAACATGCTGTTTTAACAAATGTTTTTATAATAAATATGTTTGACATTGCACTATATTGTTATATAACCGCATTATTATTAACTTAACACTGAACAAACGGACTGTTAAAATGAAAACATTTTCAGCTACCCCTTCAGACATTGATAAAAAATGGATTCTTATCGATGCAGAAGGTCTTGTACTTGGTCGTTTAGCAAGCATAATTGCTTCACGTCTTCGCGGCAAACATTTACCAATTTTTACTCCACATATGGATACGGGCGACAATATCGTAGTCATTAATGCCGATAAAGTGGCATTAACAGGTAAAAAACGCGAAAATAAAACCTATTATTGGCATACAGGTCATCCAGGTGGTATCAAATCTCGCACAGCCGAAGATATTCTTGATGGTAAGTTTCCTACTCGTGTATTAGAATCTGCCGTAAAACGTATGATACCGAGTGGACCGCTAGGTCGCCAGCAAATGAGAAACCTATATTTATATACAGGTGCAAAACATGAGCAAGAAGCTCAAAAGCCCGAGTTGCTAGACGTAGCTGCCATGAACTCAAAAAATGTAAAGGGTGAAAAATAATGTCTAAAACTCTTGAAGATCTTAAAGATGTTGTTGCCGAAGCTAAAGCCGAAGCTGCTGTTGAAAACACAAGCACTGCACCAAAATACGTACAAAAGCTCGATGCACAAGGTCGTGCTTATGCAACTGGTAAACGTAAAGATGCGGTCGCCCGTGTTTGGATTAAGCCCGGTTCAGGCAAAGTCACTGTTAATGGTCGCGATATAAAAACATATTTCGCTCGCCCAGTGTTGCGTCTAATTATTGCTCAAGCTTTTGAAGTTACCGAACGTGTCGACCAATATGATGTGGTTTGTACGGTTAAAGGTGGCGGTCTTTCAGGTCAAGCTGGTGCCGTGCGCCATGGTTTGTCTTTAGCATTAACCCGTTTTGAAACTGATTTGCGCCCTGCGCTTAAAAAAGCTGGCTTCCTAACACGTGATGCACGTGTTGTTGAACGTAAGAAATTTGGTCGTGCTAAAGCGCGTCGTAGTTTCCAGTTCTCAAAGCGTTAAAAAAACACTTTGTAACATTAAATTTAGAAGAGCTTGCCCTTTTGCAAGCTCTTTTTTTATGCTATCATAGGTTGTATTTAGGGAAAGCTAATGTTTAATTTATTTTCAGAATACAATTATTTAATTCCATTTTTTATCGCGACATTTATCTTTGGTTTTGTGCCGGGGCCATCAATTATGTATACGCTAGCACAAACTGTGGCAAAGGGCAGGCGCGGAGGTTTAAGTGCTGCGTTGGGCATTCATATTGGCTGTTTTGTTCATATTATTGCCGCTGCTTTAGGCTTGTCGGTTTTGTTTAATGCTTTTCCTACGCTGTTAATAGCCGTAAAGTTTTTAGGCTCTGCTTATTTAGTATATTTAGGCATAAAAATGATAATTTCAAAAGATATGGGTGACATTCCTGTTGAACATATTGCAACCAATAATAAATCTACTTTTTTAAACAGCATAATGGTCGAAATACTCAATCCAAAAACGGCAATATTTTTTATAGCATTTTTACCACAATTTATAGATGTAACAGCCAGCTGGCCAGTTTGGTTGCAATTTATAATATTAGGGCAATTTATTAACGTAGCTTTTTCAACAGCCGACTTATGTTATGTATTTTTAGCTGGATATATTGTAAACAAGCTTAAAATAAATAATAGTAAAAATAATATATTGCAATGGATTGGTGGTTCTTTATTGGTTATATTAGCAATATATATGGTTTTTGAAGGTTAGGGAAATTATGAATATAGACAATAAAATTAAAGTGGGAATTTTAGGCGCATCTGGCTATACGGGTGCTGACCTTGTACGTTTAGCTGCTAACCACCCCAATATGGAATTGTCTATACTCACTGCTAACAGCCATGCAGGTAAAAAATATGCCGAGGTTTACCCGCATTTAGGCAACCTAAATTTACCCGATTTAATAACCATAGATGAAGCCAATTGGGATGGTTTAGACGTTATTTTTTGCGGACTACCGCATGGTACAACACAAAAAATAGTCGCCTCATTGCCAAAAAGCGTAAAAGTAATAGATTTATCTGCCGATTTTAGGTTGCGTGATACCAACACTTATAATGAATGGTATGGGCACGAACATTTTGCCCCAGAGTTGCAAAAGCAAGCTGTCTATGGTTTGAGCGAGCATTATCGTAATGATATTAAAAACGCAAATTTGGTGGCTTGCCCTGGGTGTTATCCAACAGCTGTACTTCTTCTACTAATTCCCTTACTTAAAGCCAAATTGCTCGATGAAAAGTCAATTATTATTGATGCAAAATCGGGGCTTACTGGCGCAGGGCGTGGATTAAGGCAAAACACATTATTTGCCGAGGCAGGCGAAGGTATGAGCGTATATGGCGTTGCTGGGCATCGTCATGCGCCTGAAATAGAACAAGAGTTATCACGCGCCCTAGGCAGCGATGTAATGGTTAGTTTTACGCCACATTTAATTCCAATGAGCAGGGGAGAATTTATTTCGACCTATGCCAACTTTGCAACTGGTGCAACGCTTAAAGATATTCGTGAATGTTTAAACAACACTTATAAAGATGAACCATTCGTAAGACTGTTAGAACAAAATTCGGGCATTGGCACGCAATATGTGCGTGGCTCAAACCATTGCTTGCTAAGCGCACATAATGACAGGGTCGCTGGGCGGGTGCTTTTATTCTCGACACTCGATAATTTGGTCAAAGGTTCAAGCGGGCAGGCAATTCAAAATATGAATATAATGTTCGGCTTTGACGAAACCCTAGGCTTAACCCAACAACCCATGTTTCCGTAATTATATTTTATTATAATATATCATGATGCAGATTTGCTAACATTCCAAAGCTGCTCAAGTTCTTCTAGGCTTGCATCTTTTAATGTGCTGTTTTTTAGTTTAAGATTGTCTTCTATAAAGTTGAATCTATTAATGAATTTTTTATTGGTATATTTTAAAGCTTCGTCACATTCTAACCCTAAATGACGACCGTAATTTACCAAGCTGAATAATAAATCACCAAATTCCTGTTGTTGTTTTTGTTTGTCTTGATTGTCGATTTCAGTAAAAAACTCTGTTAATTCTTCGGATATTTTGTCTTTAACATTATCAATATTTTGCCAATCAAACCCAACTGTTGCAACTTTTCCTTGTATTTTTTGTGCGTGTTTTAATGCAGGAAATTGCGGTATATCATCTAATAAATGCTTGCTTTTATTTGGGCTGTTGGATTTTTCTTCATCTTTAATTTTTTGCCATAAACTGTCGGTAAATTCAACCGTTTTACCATTTTTATCGGCAAATACATGCGGGTGGCGGCGCACCATTTTATCGCAAATATTCCAAACCACTTTATCAAAGTCAAACAAGCCTTTTTCATGGGCAATTTGTGCGTGAAAAATGGGTTGCAAAAGCAAATCTCCAAGTTCATCTGCCAATGCGTCATAATCTTTTTTATTAATGGCATCAATAACTTCATAGGCTTCTTCAATGGTATAAATACCAATAGATTCAAATGTTTGCTCAATATCCCACGCGCAACCTGTTTCGACATCACGCAATGCTCGCATAATTTCAAGCAAACCGTCCATATTATAGTTTTTTGGGGCTTTGGGTGGCTGTTTGTTCATTTAATATACTTTTAAATTCAATTTGTTTTTACTATTGTGCTTGTGCTAAACATATAACACAGAATTTAATTAAAGGCAGGTCTTATGCAAAAATTTAATGTCAGTTTTATTGGTCTTGGTGTAATGGGCTATCATATGGCAAAATATTTGAGTGTAAATGGGCATAATGTAACGGTGTATAATCGCACTTTTGCTAAGGCGCAAAAGTGGGTTTCAGAATTTGGTGGGCAATGCGTTAAAACGCCAGAGCTTGCGGCTAAAAATGCCGATATGGTATTTATATGCGTTGGTAATGATGATGATTTGCGCCAAGTTACAATGGGCGATGATGGCATATTAAAATCTATTAAATCTGGCGCAATTATAATAGACAACACCACAGTAAGCGCCAAGATAACCCGTGAAATTTATGATGCTGCAAAAAACAAAGGGGTGGCATTTATAGATGCTCCTGTTTCAGGGGGCGAGGCGGGCGCAATAAACGGTAAACTTACGGTCATGTGTGGTGGCGAAAAACAAGCGTTTGATAAAGCAGAGCCTGTTATTAACGCCTATGCTCAAAAGGTAAAATATATAGGCGAGAGTGGGGCAGGGCAGTTAACGAAAATGGTCAACCAAATTTGCATAGCTGGTATTTTGCAGGGTCTAGCTGAAGGCATAAATTTTGCTCAAAAAGCGGGCTTAAATGTCGAAGATGTTATCGAAACCATATCAAAAGGTGCTGCCCAAAGTTGGCAGATGGAAAACCGCTATAAAACCATGAATAAAGACGATTATGACTTAGGTTTTGCAGTCGATTGGATGGTAAAAGATATGGATATAGTATTATCAACCGCTAAAGAAATCAACGCGGCAATGCCAATGAGCGCGACAATAACTGAATATTACCGCGATGTGCAAAATATGGGCGGCAACAGGTGGGATACATCGAGCCTGTTAAAACGCTTGCAAAAATTCGACGAGTAAAACTATGGAATGGACTGATGTTGGTTATGTAATTTCTACCAAAAAATTTGGTGAAAGCTCAGTTATTCTAGATGCTTTTACCCGTGATAGAGGGCGTTTTCAGGGGTTAGTAAAAGGCGGGTCAGGGCGCAGAAAACGCAGTTTATTACAAATTGGCAACTGCTTAAAACTAACATGGCGCGCACGGATAGAAGATCAGCTGGGGCAATTTCAAATTGAAGCGATTAAGCTTAACACGGGCTATATCCTGTCATCAAAACTCGCACCTCTTGGCTTGTCATCAATTTGTGAACTCATTAAAAAACTACCCGATAGGCAAGCTTATGGGCAGTTATATGATAGTTTTGAAACCGTACTTGCGCACCTTATTGAAGATGAAAATTGGCTGCCTTTGCTTATAAGATGGCAAATCGGCTTTTTGCAACAAATGGGTTATGGGTTAGATTTAAGCAAGTGCGCGGTTACAGGCGACACGCAAAATCTACATTATATTTCGCCCAAAACGGGCAGGGCGGTTTGTGAAAATGTCGGGTTGCCCTATAAAGGCAAATTATTTACTATTCCACCGTTTATAAATGGCGACTTTGAACAAGAAATAACCCCCGAACACTTATATGAAGGTTTTAAAATAACCGAATATTTTCTTAAAAAGCACATCTACAATGTACATAATTTACCATTTCCAGAGGCACAAAAGTTACTAACAGACCGTGTTTTTAAGCTGATTTAGATTAGGGTCAAGCATAGATACCTGTTAACTTTGATAAAATAACAGTTACAATTTATTGAAGGTCAACATGTCACGAGCCGAACGACTTTTAAACTTGATAGAAGAATTTAGACGTCACCGCCGCCCTGTTTCTGGCAGCGACCTTGCGCAAGCAATGGGCGTTTCGATTCGTACACTTTACCGCGATATTGCATCATTAAGGGCGCTTGGAGCTGGTATTGAAGGAGAAGCAGGCGTTGGATATGTTCTGCGTTCGGGGTTTCTTTTGCCACCGATTATGTTTACAGCCGAGGAAGTGGACGCACTCATTCTTGGCTCGTTATGGGTGGCAGATAAAGCTGATATGCCATTAGCTCAAGCCGCACGCAAAGCAATGGCAAGGCTAACAGCAGTGATGCCGATAGAACTTGTCGACCGAGTTGAAACGCAATATGTCATTATTGGGCAAGATGAACATTCGCGCCAAGAAACAATTGATATGACAACCGTAAGGCAAGCCATTCACCGCGAACGCAAGTTGCGCATTCATTACCAAGATGCAAAAGGCAATAGCTCTGAACGTATCATATGGCCATTTTTACTTATATACTTTAATGGCGGACGTATAATTTCAGCATGGTGTGAATTGAGAAACAGCATAAGGCATTTTCGGACTGACCGTATTGGTTCACTTTCGGAATTATCAGCACGATACCCACGCCGTCGCCACGAACTTATTAAGCTTTGGCGCGAGGCAGAGTCGTGTGACACTGTAACAAAATGACTGCTGCCATTTTTTGACACACGTATATGTTATTTTCCTTTTATAACCACTATAAACAAAGGAACTAAAATGACATTAAAACAAATTCAATCTACAATTGATACTAATAATTCAGCGGCTTCAGCTGGTGATATTGAGGCTATTCTTGCTACTTTTGAGCCAAACGGAGTTTTGATGGGGCAACCGGGAGTGCCCGCTAAGGGAACACCTGCATTGCGTGAGGCATTTAAACAGTTTATTGCTATCGAACCAAAAATTACCATTATTAGCCATGATACTATTCTGGCAGATGATATTGCCGTTCACTCTTCTACATGGAAAATGTCAGGAAAAACACCAGACGGTCATCTTATTGAGCAGAGCGGGTTTTCAGTAGTGATACTCCGCAAACAGTCAGACGGGCGTTGGTTGATAGTGATTGATAACCCGTTTGGCGACCATCTTTTGCATAAAAACCAATGATATTTGCAGTAAGTCCACAAAAATCATGTACATTTTTGCGATTGTGACTATAAAAATGGTGCAAAAAATGTTCTAATTCTAGCATATGACAACAGACTATAGCGATTCCAATGCCAAAACTCCTGTAAACCCGCGTGTAAACCTGCGCGAGGCTTTAGAGGAGCGTTATCTGGCTTATGCACTTTCGACCATTATGCACAGGGCTTTGCCCGATGTGCGTGATGGTATGAAACCTGTGCATCGTCGCCTGCTTTTTGCCATGCATATGCTAAAGCTCGACCATAAATCGGGCTTTAAAAAATGCGCCCGAGTGGTTGGTGATGTTATTGGTAAATATCATCCCCATGGTGACCAATCGGTTTATGACGCTTTAGTGCGTTTGGCACAAGATTTTGCAGTGCGCTATCCGCTAGTCGAAGGGCAGGGTAATTTTGGCAATATTGATGGCGATAATGCCGCCGCCATGCGTTATACCGAATCGCGCTTAACAGCCGTTGCCGTTAGATTGTTAGAAGATTTAGAACAAGACACAGTCGACTTTCGCCAAACTTATGATGGCGAAGAAGATGAACCTATAGTTTTGCCAGCAAACTTTCCCAACCTACTTGCCAACGGCTCGACAGGCATTGCAGTGGGCATGGCAACCAGTATTCCACCGCATAATGTTGCCGAAATTTGCGCGGCATCACTACACCTTATAAAACACCGCACCGCATCGGTCGAAACTTTATTAAAATATATCCCTGGCCCCGATTTGCCGACAGGTGGTATTATTATTGAGCCTGCTGAAAATATTTTAAAAGCTTACCAAACTGGGCGCGGTAGTATTCGGGTAAGAGCAACTTGGCATGTCGAGGATTTAGGGCGCGGGGCATACCGTATCGTTATAACCGAAATTCCATTCCAAGTACAAAAATCAAAATTAATCGAACGTATAGCCGACCAAATGTTCGATAAAAAAATTCCCCTTTTGGGCGATATTCTAGACGAATCTGCCGAGGATATTAGACTGGTTATTGAGCCTAAAAACCGCAATATCGACCCTTTATTATTAATGGAATCATTATTTAAAGTCAGCGATTTAGAAACCCGTGTTTCACTAAATATGAATGTGCTGACCGATGGTCTTGTGCCAAGAGTGCTGCCGTTAAATGAAATGATTTTAGGCTGGTTAGACCATAGACAAGTGGTTTTGGTGCGTAAAAGTAATTATCGCTTAGGCAAAATTGCGCGGCGTTTAGAAATTTTATCTGGGCTTATTATCGCCTATTTAAACCTAGATGAAGTTATTCGTATTATCCGCTATGAAGATGAAGTAAAACCGAGCCTTATAAGCACTTTTGAGCTAACCGACACTCAAGCCGAAGCCATTTTAAACATGCGTTTGCGCTCATTACGCAAGTTAGAAGAGATGGAACTGCGCCGTGAACATGCCGAGCTATTGATAGAACAAACCGCGTTGGAAAAGTTGGTTGGCGATACCGATATGCAATGGTCACAAATTGCCGATAGCATTAAAGAGTTGAAAAAACAGTTTGGCGAAAAAACCGAACTTGGCAAACGCCGTACAAAATTTAGCACAGCACCTGATATTAATTTAGACCTAGCCGAAGCGTTTATCGAAAAAGAGCCTGTTACCATAATTTGCTCAAAATTAGGCTGGATACGCGCGTTAAAAGGTCATCAAACCGACATAGCAAAATTAAACTATAAAACTGGCGATGGTCATAAATTCGTTCTAAAAGTCGAAACTACCGATAAAATACTAATCTGCACTACAGATGGTCGTATTTACACAATTGGTGCCGATAAATTCCCTGGTGGCAGAGGGCATGGCGAGCCACTAAGGTTGCTTATCGACATAGCTCAAGATGTGGAAATATATGATATTATTGTCCATAAACCCAACCAAAAACGCCTAATTGTAGCATCTGATGGGCGCGGATTTATTATAAATGAAAATAATTTATTATCGAACACCAAAAAAGGCAAACAAGTTTTAAACGTTAAACCGCCAGTAAAAGCCCAAATTTGCACATTATCCAATGGCGACCATGTTGCCGTTATTGGTATAAACCGCAAGCTGTTAATTTTTAAAACCACCGAAGTCAACGAACTGCCGCGCGGTCGTGGCGTTATGCTACAACGCTATAAAAATGGCGCAATATCCGATGCTATTACATTTAATATAGAAGATGGGCTACACTGGCACGATGCAGGCGGCCGCAACCGCCGTGTCCACGACCTAACCGACTGGCAGGGCACTCGCGCCCAAACAGGCAAAATGCCCCCACGCGGTTTCCCAGCCGATAATAAGTTCAATTAACGCTAACTTTCTTTCACTGTCAGCATTGTCTTTTTATATCAATTTTAATTTTAGGTTACAGCAAGGGTAACACCTGTCTAATTAAGGCTTTAGTGCGGGTTTTACTGGGTTGAATAGAACTCTAAGGAATTAGCCTTTTATATATTTAACAAGCGCGACAATGCCTAAAATTACAATTGCTAAAACGGCAAGCATAGTAAATGAACCAAGCCACATGCCGCCCCAGCTCATCATTTCGTTATTATTATGCATCATTTTTTTTCTCCTTCACCTTTAGTTTATGCCTTCAAAGGGCATGGGTAAAGTAAAAATAAAGTGATTGCGAGTTTTACTCGTCTTTCGGAGCTTGTGTATTTTCGGCTTCTTTGGCGAGTTTGGCTTTGGCTATGTAGTTGGCTTGCCATGTTCGTTTTATGGTTAGGATTATAACAACTCCAACCAAAATTATTAGTGATGTTAGGGTGGTGTTGTTGTAGAGGCTTATATAGGTATCGACAAAACCGTCTTTAAAACCGTTGGTTACTGCACTTACCAACGGAAAAATTACACCAAGCCCTAGAATAACGACGGCAATAACTTTACCAAGTTCTTTAAAAAAAATTTGTTTTTTATCCATTATTTTATCCA
>CAZHCZ010000033.1:15669-19031 GCA_964531635.1 uncultured Hyphomicrobiales bacterium
ATAACTTTACCAAGTTCTTTAAAAAAAATTTGTTTTTTATCCATTATTTTATCCAGTAATTTATGTTTTATATGGGTTAGCATTGATAACAAGGTTTGGCAATTTTTTTGAACCTTTTATAATTACTCACTATGATAATCTTGCATTTTTTTATGGCGTGAATCTAGCACATCACCAACGGGGTCGACATGAATCATCACTTGGGCATTGTGATGCAATTTTAGAATTGATATTTCAATTTTTTTAGTAATTTCATGCGAGTCAATAAACGAAATTTGAGGCAGGACTTCAATATCGAATGAAATTAGCCACAAATTTCCCGACTTTAGAATGCGTAAATCATGAAGGTTTTCAAACCCATCAACCTTATAAATAGCTTCGACAATTTGTTGGCGCTGTTTGCCAAAAACCTCTTTATCAAGCAGCATATCGAGTGCCTTAATACCGATTTTAACACCCACGCTAAATAACCAAGCCGATATTAACGCCGCAACCACTAAATCCAAATATCGCCAGTCCACATATTGCCCAATTATAAGGGAAATAATCACCGCTATATGCATTAATAAATCGCCAATATAATGGGCGCTATCTGCTTCTACAATCAATGAATCGGTAATTCTTATGGCGTATTTTTGGACGATGATTAACAATAAATTTAATAAAATTGCTACAATAAGAATGCCAATGGCTTGGTCTTGATTTGTAAGGGTGACATTGTTGTAAATATTTTCAAAAGCCTGTAATGCAATAAAGAAACAAGCAGCAATAATAAATGACGACTGCAAAAGGGCTGCGACGGCTTCCATTTTACCATGCCCAAACCTATGGTCTTTATCGGCAGGGCGGAGCGCATATATTAACGCCATTGCATTGATTGCCGAAATAACAACATCTATTAAACTGTCGGTCAAAGACGAAAGAACAGAAATTGAGTTGGATTGCAACCACGCCCAAGACTTAAGACCCAGCAAGACAACAGAGATAAATATAGCGAAATAAATAACATTTTTAGCGAGCTTGTTCTTAGCTGTCATAACATTGCCAATTTAATTCATAGTAAATTTGCTTCGGTCACCGCACAAATATCATCGCGTGTGACGCCATGGGCTATTTTAACAATTTTTAAACCGCCTTTAACCACATCGAAAACACCGTAATTGGTTATTATTCTATCAACGACCGCCTTGCCTGTTAGCGGTAAGGTGCAAGATTTTAGTAGTTTTGGTTCGCCATGCTTGTTGGTATGATCCATTATAACCACCACGCGTTTAACCCCTGCGACCAAATCCATCGCGCCGCCCATGCCTTTTATTAGTTTTTTTGGTATCATCCAATTGGCTAAGTCACCTGTTTGGGAAACTTCCATCGCGCCCAATATTGCCATGTTAATTTTACCACCGCGTATCATTGCGAAGCTTTGGCTGGACGAAAAATATGCAGTGCGGTCGAGCTCAGTTATGGTTTGCTTGCCTGCGTTTATTAGGTCGGCATCGACATTATCTTCAGTCGGGAAAGCCCCCATACCAAGCATACCATTTTCGCTTTGTAGCGTAACATCGACATTATCGGGGATATAGTTTGAAACTAGGGTCGGAATGCCGATGCCTAAATTGACATACCATCCGTCTTGTAATTCTTTGGCGGCTTGTTGTGCCATTTGGTTTCTATCCCATGTCATATTAAACTCCTGCGCTTATGGTGCGTTGTTCTATACGTTTCTCGTGTTCGCCTTGTATGATGCGGTTTACATAGATGCTGGGTGTGTGAATAAGGTCGGGGTTTAGTGTGCCCGTTTTAACAATTTGTTCGACCTCGGCAATGCAAATTTTACCACATGTGGCGACATCGGGGTTGAAATTGCGGGCGGTTTTACGGTAGATAAGGTTGCCAACTTCATCGGCTTTATAGGCTTTGACTAACGATAAATCGGTAACGATGCCAGTTTCTAAAATATAGGTTTCGCCATTAAAGTCTTTATGTTCTTTGTCTTTTGCAATAACAGTGCCGACGCCAGTTTTGGTGTAAAAACCTGCAATGCCTGCACCACCTGCGCGCATACGCTCCGCCAATGTGCCTTGTGGGTTAAATTCTAGTTCCAATTCGTTGGCAAGATATTGGCGCATAAATTCGGCATTTTCGCCAACATAAGACGCGACCATTTTTTTAATTTGGCGTGTGGTGAGCAGTTCACCTAGCCCGAAATCATCAACACCCGCATTGTTAGAAATAACGGTAAGATCTTTGACATTGGTGCGTTTTATGGCGGTAATTAAATTTTCAGGAATGCCGCATAAGCCAAACCCACCAACGGCTATTGTCATGCCATCAAATAGAATATCGGCTAGGGCATTATCGGCATTTGAGTATATTTTTTTCATAATTACACCATTTCTATGGCTAGAGCGACGGCCTCGCCACCACCAATACATAATGACGCGATGCCTGTGGATTTATTACGTGTTTTTAAGGCGTTAATTAAGGTCACTAAAATACGCGCGCCTGATGCACCTATCGGGTGACCCAAAGCCACTGCACCGCCATTTACATTCACTTTTTTATCGTCTAACCCCATATCGGCAATTGCCGCCATAGCCACACAGGCGAAGGCTTCGTTAATTTCGAATAAATCGACATTTTCAGTTTTCCAATTGAGTTTGGCAATTAGCTTTTGCATGGCGTTAACGGGTGCTGTGGTAAACCATTCTGGTTCATGCGCATAGCTTTGTGTGCCCACAATTTTACAAATTGGGGTTAGCCCGTGGGCTTTGGCTGTAGAAGCGCGCATTATAACCAAAGCGGCTGCACCATCGTTAATTGAGCTCGAAGTGGCGGCGGTTACTGTGCCATCTTTACGGAAAGCCGCGCGTAGGTTTGGAATTTTTTCGGGACGGGCATTTTGTGGGCCTTCGTCTTTATTTATGACGGTTTCGCCACGGCGGGTTTTAATGGTTACGGGGGTTATTTCAGCATCAAATGCGCCTGAACTCGCCGCATCTGATGCGCGTTTTACCGAGCGGATTGCATAATCATCTTGTTGTTTACGAGTAAAACCATATTTGTCGCATGTGGCTTCGGCAAATACACCCATAGATTGACCATCATAGGCGTTCTCTAACCCGTCATATGCCATATGGTCGAGTATTTTACCATGTCCGTAGCGAATACCGCTTCGCCCTTGAGGTAGTAAATGCGGGGCGTTGGTCATGCTTTCCATACCACCTGCGACTATAATTTCGTTTGGGCGAACATGCAGGCTATCGAAAGCCAACATAACCGCCTTTAAGCCCGACCCGCAAACTTTGTTAAGTGTAGTGCAAGGCGTGGATTTATTAAGCCCAGCACCCAATGCCGCTTGGCGG
>CAZHCZ010000034.1:0-8941 GCA_964531635.1 uncultured Hyphomicrobiales bacterium
TATATATAGAGTTCGTCCTTGCTAGCCCTGTTGTTTTATGGGCGGCTTTGCCATTTTTTACGCGCGGTATAAGCTCGATTAAAACATGGAATTTAAACATGTGGACGCTCATTATGTTAGGGGTTGGCGCTGCCTATGCCTATAGTGTAACCGCTACTTTTGTTCCGCAAATATTCCCCGAAAACCTATTAACCGAAGCGGGTTATATCCCCGTTTATTATGAAGCCGCAGTGGTTATCGTTACTTTGGTTTTCTTAGGTCAAGTGTTAGAGTTACGTGCCCGAGAACAAACAGGTGATGCCATTAAAGCTTTGTTAGATTTAGCGCCCAAAACCGCCCGCCGTGTCGACGGCGATAATGAATATGAAGTGCCACTAGAAAATATTATAAAAGGCGATATGTTGCGCATTCGCCCTGGTGACAGCGTGCCTGTCGATGGCACAGTGGTCGAAGGAAAGTCGACCTTAGATGAAAGCATGCTCACAGGCGAATCACTCCCTGTTAAAAAAGCTAAGGGTGACGATGTAACAGGCGGCACACTTAATAAAAACGGTTCATTAATTATGCAAGCGGGCAAAGTTGGCGACGAAACAATGCTGGCTAAAATAATCGAAATGGTTGCCAATGCTCAACGTTCTCGCGCCCCCATCCAAGGCATGGTCGACAAAGTGGCAAGTTATTTTGTCCCCATTGTGGTTGTTATTGCGGTTGTCGCCTTTATTATGTGGTATTTATTTGGCCCTTCCCCTGCATTTGGTCTTGCTTTAATTGCTGCGGTTTCGGTGCTTATTATTGCTTGTCCTTGTGCAATGGGGCTTGCCACTCCGATGTCGATTATGACGGCAGCAGGTAAGGGTGCTCAAAATGGTGTGCTTATTAAAGATGCGGCCGCATTGGAAATTATGTCAAAGGTCGATGTGTTGGTTGTCGATAAAACAGGCACGCTCACCATGGGAAAACCCACATTAACCGATGTTATCATTGTTAATGATATGTCAGAGATTGAATTCCTTTCTTTAACAGGCGCTCTAGAAAACAACTCCGAACACCCCCTTGCCGAAGCCATTGTTCAAGGTGCAAAGCAACGCGGTGCAACATTTAAAAAAATAGATGAATTTATCTCGGTAACAGGCAAGGGCGTTAAATGTAAAGTTGGCAAAAGCGCATTTGCGCTGGGCAATAAAGCCATGATGCAGAGCTTAAATTTAGAAATTGATGCAGGCGAAAGTCAGGCTAAAAAATTGCAAGAACAAGGGCGAACAGCAATGTATGTTGCCATTGATAATAAGCTTGCAGGCATTATTGCGGTATCTGACCCCATTAAACCTGAAACCAAAGCCACAATCGCACAATTGCAAAAAGCGGGACTTAAAATTATTATGGCAACAGGCGATAATGAACGCACCGCCAAAGCAGTCGCCAATGAATTGGGCATAGATGAAGTGTTGGCAGGCGTTTTACCCGAAGATAAACAAGCCCTAATCGCTAAACTACATGCCGAAGGCCTAAAAGTTGCGATGGCAGGCGATGGTGTTAACGATGCCCCCGCATTGGCAGCAGCTGATGTTGGCATTGCGATGGGTACAGGGGCTGATGTCGCGGTCGAAAGTGCAGGTATTACCTTACTTGGCGGCGATTTAAGAGGTATAGTTAAGGCTAGAAAACTCGCCAAAGCCACGTTGCTAAATATTAAACAAAACTTGTTTTTTGCCTTTGTCTACAACGCTGCTGGTGTGCCAATTGCAGCAGGTATTTTATATCCGTTTACGGGCACACTATTATCGCCAATGATTGCCGCTGCTGCTATGAGCTTATCCTCAGTTTCGGTAATTTCAAACGCGTTGCGCCTAAGGGGTGTTAATCTAAAGGATAAGTAACTATGTTCACGAAAATGTTACATTAATGAAGTGACTTATTAATATAGAAGTGTTATCAGAGCTAATAATATAATTTATGGACAGAACTTATGAGTAGTAAATCGCTAATTTCGAGAAGAAATTTTACCAAGGGGACAATCAGTGTCTTAGGTTTAACGCTTGCAGGCTGTACAACTACAGGTTCAAAGTCTAGCCCTAGCATAGGGTTATCCGATTCTGTAAAAAAATTATATGGGGCATTGCCTAATGAGCGGTTTTTCATTCCAGCTGTTAATCTTGCGGAACTTAAAAAGCTTGACCCAAAATTTTACCGTCAACGTGTAAATTATGAAACCAACGAAAAAGTTGGAACAATTCTTGTCGACACCCAAAAACATTTTTGTTATTTGGTTGAAAAAAACGGCACAGCTATGCGTTATGGTGTGGGCTTAGGCCGTGCTGGTCATTCGTGGGCAGGCCGTGCTCAAATTGCGTGGAAAAGAAAATGGCCAACATGGACTCCACCAACCGAAATGATAGAGCGTTCGCCTGAGCTAGAAGAATTTAGTGCGGCTAATGGCGGTCACCCACCTGGGTTGGATAATCCTTTGGGTTCAAGAGCATTATATATTTTCGAAAATGGCAAAGACACACTTTACAGGCTTCATGGAACAGATGGTCCTGCTTCTATCGGCAAATCGGTGTCCGCAGGCTGTGTGCGTATAATGAATCAGGATATTGTCGATTTATACGATCGTGTCCCTGGTCGGGCGCCGCTCCTAGTTTTTTAAAATAATGTTGGACTAAACCCCAAAATACAGGTTAAGTTATTCCCTAAGGGAAACTTATGTGTAAAGTCGGGGAAGTTAGATGTTAAAACTATTGAGTGTAAAAGGTTTTTTAGCCTTTTTAAGTGTTGCGTTTATTAACGCATTTGTTGACTTGGGTCATAAAATCCTTATTCAGAACACCTTGCAAAAAGCCTATGAAGGCTCGGAGCAGGTTATTTTAACCGCTATAGTCAATGCGTTAATTTTATTGCCATTCATTATGTTATTCACCCCAGCGGGTTTTATATCTGATAGGTTTTCAAAAACTACAGTTATGCGCTGGTCTGCCCGTTTGGCGGTGGTTATCACGCTTATTATTACGCTTTCATATTATATGGGTTGGTTTTATTTAGCCTTTGGAATGACCTTTGTTCTCGCCATGCAATCCGCCCTTTATTCGCCTGCAAAATATGGCTATATCCGTGAACTTTTGGGTGGTGATAAACTATCAGAAGGCAATAGCTGGGTGCAGTCGGTCACTATGGTGGCTATTTTAAGTGGTATAATTGCCTTTTCATATATGTTCGAAAATATAATAGCAGGCAGCGGTATAGACCTGTCTGATACATCGGCATTGGTGCAAACTTACGCACCGCTTGGCTGGTTATTGGTTGCAGGTGCAGTTATTGAAGCTATTTTGGCTCAGCGTTTGCCCGATGTTGAAATTGCTGCTCCTTCGTCCGAAAAACTTCCATGGCGTAGTTATTTAAGGGGTGAGTTGGTTAAAACAAACCTTAAGTCATTATTCGATAACCAACCAATAATTCGTGCAATATTCGGACTTGCTGGTTTTTGGACAATTAGCCAAGTATTACTCGCGGTTTATCCTTCTTATATCGAAACCACAACAGGTGAAAACAACGTATTTAAAATTCAAGGTGTAATGGCATTTGCAGGCGTGGGTATTATAATAGGTTCTATATTTGCAGGGCGTATGTCGCGCCGTTATATTAACCTAAGCCTTGTACCTATTGGTGCGGTGGGCGTAGCGGTGGCGTTATTTTTCTTACTAAAAGTAGAAACGCTGACAGCCGCCTCAATAATGTTTTTTGGCATTGGTTTTTTTGGCTCAATAATGGTTATTCCACTGAGCGCACTTATTCAATTTTACGCCCCTAAAAAGCAATTGGGAACAATATTAGCGGGCAGCAATTTGGTGCAGAATATCTGTATGCTATTGGGCTTAATGTTAACCGTTGCCTTTGCCTATTTTAATTTTAATGAAACATGGTTATTGACTATATTGGCAATTATAGCGGCAATTGGTGCAGTACAAACCGTGCGGTTTTTGCCGCATGTTTTTGTTTACGGTATTGTTGCGGGCATTGTTAAACGTAAATATAACCTTGTGGTACAAGGCTATAAGCATATTCCTGTTAAAACCCGTAAAAACAGCCAAGGTATTTTATTATTAGGCAATCATATCAGTTGGATAGACTGGTGTATAGTTCAACTTGCATTCCCCCGCCGTATTCGTTTTGTTATGGAACGCTCTTTTTATGAACGCTGGTATTTGCGTTGGTTCTTAGATTTTGTGGGGGTTATTCCTATATCTTCGGGCAGTTCACAACAATCAATAGAGGCCATAAACAAGAGTCTAAAAGCAGGTCATGTTGTTTGTTTATTTCCAGAAGGTGCAATTAGCCATACAGGTCAATTGGGTACGTTTAAGCGTGGCTATGAAAAAGCCATAAAAGATACGAACTCTATTATTATTCCGTTTTATTTGCGTGGCATGTGGGGCAGCCGTTTTTCAAGATCATCGAGCAAATTAAAAGAAAATACCAGCCGTGGCAGTTCAAAACGTGATGTTATTGTGGCTTTTGGTACACCATTGCCAGAAAACACGTTGGCAACGGAGGTTAAACAAAAAGTGTTTGAGCTTTCCATTAACACATGGCAGGAATATACCGAAGGCTTGCCAAGTTTAGCCCATGCTTTTGTCGATACCGCAAAAAATGAACCTAGTGAATGGGCAATTACCGCCTCGGACGACAAACCGATTAACCGCCGCCGTTTGCTCACAGGAACAATTCTTTTTCGTAAGTATATTAAGCCCACTGAAGGGCAGAATATTGGGCTGTTATTACCCACAACCCCTGCAGGTGCAATTGCCAATATGGCATCGCTTATGGCAGGTAAAACCTTGGTCAATTTAAACTATACCGCGTCAATTGAAAGTTTACTCAGTGCGATAGACCAAGCAGAAATTAAAACCATTCTCACCTCAACCCAATTTGTTACAAAATTAGAAGCCCGCAATTTAGATGTTAAACCATTATTTGAAAATGTAAAAGTCATCTATTTAGAAGATTTACGCGACGATATATCCAGTCTAGCGCGCATAATGACCCTATTAAAAGTGGTCATATTTCCCGCGTGGCTTATAAAGTCACTATATTGTAGCAAACAAGATAGTGATGCTACGGCGGCTATTTTATTTTCATCAGGTTCAGAAGGCGCACCTAAAGGCGTGATGCTTAGCCATCGTAATTTTATGTCTAACCTTAAGCAGATTGCCGATGTGTTAAATATCCGCGATGATGATACAATAATGGCATCTTTACCACTTTTTCATGCTTTTGGGCTGACCGTTACCTGCTTTATGCCGCTTATTGAAGGCGTACCTGTTGTTTGCCACCCCGACCCGACCGATGCTGTTGCCATAGGCAAAGCGGTTGCGCGTTATAAAGCCACAGTTATGTGTGCCACTGCTACATTTTTAAGGTTGTATAGTCGCAATAAACGCTTATTGCCGATAATGTTTGATAGCTTGCGGCTTGTTGTTGCAGGGGCGGAAAAGTTGCCGCAATCGACCCGTGAACTGTTTGAAAACCGTTTTCGCAAAGAACTACTCGAAGGTTATGGCTGTACTGAAACCACTCCCGTTGCATCTTGCAATATTCCCGATTATTTAGACACCCAATATTGGACAATTCAAAAGGGCAATAAACAAGGCACAGTCGGTTTGGCATTGCCTGGGACAACTTTTAGAATTGTCGACCCGCAAACGATGGAAACGCTACCTACGGGCGAGGCGGGTTTGATTCTTATTGGTGGTTCGCAAATTATGAAAGGCTACTTAAATGCGCCTGAAAAAACCGCAGCAGCCATTGCCGAAATAGATGGCATTCGCTGGTATAAAACGGGTGATAAGGGTGAATTAGATGCTGATGGGTTTTTAACCATTGTCGACCGTTATTCGCGTTTTGCCAAATTGGCTGGCGAGATGGTTAGCCTTGGAGAGCTAGAGCAACGCGTGCGCGATGTGTTGGAAATGCCTGAGCTGCCATTGTTGGCGACCAATTTGCCTGACGAGAAAAAGGGCGAAAAAGTTATACTGCTGATTGAAGGTGAGCATGATGTTGCAAAGGTAAGAAAAAAGCTAATAAAAAGCACAATGCCTGCACTTATGTTGCCCGCCAAAATTTTTGCAGTAGAAACTGTGCCTATATTGGGCAGTGGTAAGTCCGATTTTTCATCTGGAAAAGCCTTGGCAATTCAAATGCTTGAGGGCGAGTGATCGACTAATGTCGGGCTTGTGACACATTGGTGTCGTGGTTGAAATGTTTTTTGTTGTTATATTAATGTTGCAAATACAGCAATAGGATTAATAATGATTATTCGCAAACTTCGTTTGGAAAAAGGTTGGTCGCAAGAGCAGAAAGAAAGCGAGCGCTCCTGCAAAAGCTACGGGTTCTTACATTTATACAGTCGCTTACGCTCTTTGTTAGCACTTGCGTGCAGGCTTAAGCCCTTGCCTGCCGCGCGTTGCTCAACGTTTTCCCATAACTTAGGCTGCACTCGCGCTCACTGAAAAGTTGGTGGTTCTTGATGGCATACGAAAATTTGAAATTTGTGAAGGATTACTCTTCTAAATGGCGAATAAAGCTACGGTTTAAAACTCGGCTATTGCTTGTAAAAATTCTTCGCCGTAGCGTTCTAGTTTGGTTTCGCCTATGCCGTTTATTGTTAGCATTTCTTGTGGGGATTGGGGTTTTTTTGTTGCTAATTCTATTAGGGTTTTATCGTGGAAAATTACGTAGGCTGGCAGGTTATTGTCTTTGGCGAGCTTAGCTCTGATGGTTTTTAGTTCTTCGAAAAGGTTTTTTTCTTCAGGGGTTTTTAGCGCCTTATTTTGTTTGGCTGGGGTTGTTTTTGTTTTTCTTGTTGCTGTGGTTTTTGGTGGCTTGCGTAATTCTATGGTTTGTTTTTTATTTAAAAACGCACTGCCTTTTTGGGTTATGCTTAAGCCGCCATGCCCTGCTACGTCTACCTCTAATAAATCTTGCGCGACCAATTGCCGAAATATGCTCTGCCACTCTTTTTTATCATACTCATCACCTATACCGAAGGTCGATTGATTGTGGTGGTTGAAGTTTTTAATGCGATCATTTTCGACCCCCAATAAGACATCTATTAAATAACCGACACCAAATATTTGCCCTGTTCTGTGTACGCATGATAAGGCTTTTTGTGCTGATGTTGTACCGTCGAAAACATCGGGCTTGGTTTGGCATGTATCGCAATTTCCGCAGGGCTGTATGGTATCGCCAAAATATTTTAGCAATATTTGTCGGCGGCAATTTACCGCTTCGCACAAGCCTAGGAGTGCATTTAATTTTTGGTGTTCTATGCGCTTTTGGCTTTCGGGTGCATCGCCATTATTTATCCACCCGCGCTGCATTGCGGCATCGTCCATGCCATAAATCATATAGGCGTTTGCTGCCAAACCATCGCGCCCTGCACGTCCTGTTTCTTGATAATAGGCCTCGATGTTTTTTGGAATATTCATATGAATAACAAAGCGTATATCGGGTTTATCTATGCCCATTCCAAAGGCAATTGTCGCCACCATAATAACTTTATCGCCTTGTAAAAAATGTCGTTGGTTTTCACTGCGTGTTTTTGGCGAAAGCCCTGCATGATAGGGCAGAGCATTAAGCCCTTGTTGTTGCAACCATGTTGCCAGTTCCTCGACTTTTTTGCGCGATATGCAATAGATAATGCCATTATCGCCATGGTGGTTTTCGCTAATAAATGCCCATATTTGCTTTTTTGGATTGTTGCGATTAACGATGCTATAATGAATATTGGGTCTATCAAACCCGCCAATGAATATGCGCCCATCTTGCAAGCCTAACCGCTCGACAATATCTTTGCGGGTGGGCTCATCTGCCGTTGCTGTTAGGGCAATGCGGGGGATATTGGCAAACCGTTCTGCCAATAATGACAGGGCGGCATAGTCGGGTCTGAAATCATGCCCCCATTGTGATACGCAATGCGCTTCATCTATTGCGAATAGGGCTATTTTACATTTGTCTAAAAACTCTAAAAACTCGGGCATTACCAAGCGTTCTGGGGCTACATATAACAGGTCGAGTTTGCCACTTAATGCTTTTTCGCGCATTTGTTGCGTTTCGGAAAAATTGAGTGAGGAGTTAATTGCACCTGCTGAAATTCCGAGTTGAGCCAGTGCATCGACTTGGTCTTGCATTAAGGCGATTAATGGCGAAACCACAATTGCCATTCCATCGCGGCATAATGCGGGTATTTGATAGCAAAGCGATTTTCCGCTGCCTGTCGGCATTAAAACGAAGGCACTGCCGCCCTCATTTATATGCGTAATAATTTCGGCTTGTTCGCCTCTAAATTCGTCATATCCATAAGACTGCTGTAATATTTCTAACGGGTTTTTCATGTCTCACCATTCAATTATAATGTTATACCTATTACAGTTGCTTATTTAATGTCTATAGAGCAAAAAATCATTTCATTATATGCAAAAAATCTATATCCTAATTAAAACTTGACTTGGAACTGTATATGGGACGATTTACCAATTTTCCATCGCTGACAATTTCTACTGATGGGCGTACCGCAACTGTTATTCAGGGGTTTCGGTATGATTTGGGGCGTAAAAACAGTGGCAATGTGGTTTATATTGAACCCGGAATGAAAACCGATGGCTTAACATTGCCTTACCCGATTAGCTTTATTCGCCCGCTCGCGCCAAGATGGGCAAATTTAAAAGCAATTTTAGTGCATGATAAATTATGTTATGACCGATATTATATAAAACTCGCCACCAAAGAACGCATGCCTATTGACCAAAAACAAATTGATTTAGAGTTTTACTTTGCTTTACGCGCACTTAAAATGCCCAAATGGCGAGCAAAAATCTATTATATTGCAGTGCGGTTTTATCAAACAATTATTAAACGTCGACCTTAGTTAATTTGCTCCATCTTTAAA
>CAZHCZ010000034.1:8962-18975 GCA_964531635.1 uncultured Hyphomicrobiales bacterium
GCAATTCAAAACGTGCGAAATTATTGGCTGGTCGCTGTTTAATTGAGGTTGAAGTTGGTTTTAATTTGAAGGAACAAAACCCTAACCACAAGAGCCGCCGCCTAAAACGCAAAATTTTGCACAATGATGGTGGTTCAGTTTTACTGCACCATCCTTAAAATTACCGCCATTGGCTGTAAGGCTTGCCTGCAAATTATCGCCCATTTCGAAGCTCGTATCATCGGCAATCAGTGTGCAGGGTAGGATTTTATAATTTTTATCGGTTTTACGATGTACAACCATACGGCTGGTTGCACACATTATGCTTGATGGGTCTAGCCCAAGAATATCCCAACAGGCGGTTGTGATTTCTGGCACTTCTACTTGTATATCCATCTCGGGGAAAAGCATTAGTTCTGCGCCATTATTGGCATCTATATTATAATTATGTTTGGTAATAAGGGCGGCAAATTTATCGCGGGCGGTTTGTTCACTTTCATTCCAAATAGAACGAGAGGCGATGTTGAGATTAAAGCCGTTTTGGGTTAGCCATTCCATGCCTTTTAATGCCGTTGCAAAACTGCCAAGCCCACGTTCTTTATCGTGATATTTGGCGCTGTGATGGTCTAATGAAATGCGTAAGGTTAGATTGTCGCCATGTTTTTGTTGGATTTTTAGTAAATCGCGCTTAACGCCTGCACGTTGTAGCGGCTGAGTTGCGTTGCTTAATACTAAAACTTTAAAATTTTTGTTAAGCGCATAATCTATCATCTCGCACATTTGCGGGTTCATAAATGGTTCGCCACCTGTGAAGGCAATTTCGTGTGTGCCTAGCTTTAAGGTGTTTATTTCGGCTAATAATGTTTGCAATTCGCTTAAGCTGAAATATTGCAAATCGTCATTGGTGGGGCTAGAGAAAATATAACAATGCTCGCATTCTAAATTGCACAATGTGCCTGTGTTTATCCATAAAGTTTCGAGCTTGTTAAAGGGCACAATAGCACGCGCTTCGCCCTTTAAGGTTATATCGGGGTTGGTAAATTTTTCCGCATCGGGAACGGTAATGTTTTTTATATTAGCTGACATAATGCCACCATAGTAATTTATAAAAAAAATTCTATAAAAAAATGTAATTATCACTTTTAATTGTTTGAGGCTTTACTTTTGTTTAATGTTTTGGATACACCATGCTCGGTTTTTGACCAGTAGAATGGACGTCTTATATAATCGGCAATCGCATTCCATGCAGCAATGGAAATGAGCAACCAGTAAAGCGGCGCAGAAATTAAGGTTATAAGCAACCCCCAGCGTTTAAAACTCTTTATTGCCTGAAAATTTGCAATTAAAGCCGAACCATAACCAATGATTAAGCTTGCTAGGCTGATTAAAAATATAGCCAAATGCCAAGTAGAGCCAAAGACTATCGAAAAATCTATATAAAAATATACAATGAAGGGCAAGGCAATAATTAACGGATGCATGAGTGATGAAAACATCATATTGCTCATTAAAATAACAAACCCCAAATAACGCCATAGACCAATAGAAGAATAAATATCACTGGGGTGGCGACTATGAACAATAATGGTTTGTAACCAGCCTTTAAGCCAGCGAGTGCGTTGTTTTAACCAAGGTATTAAGCGATGATTGGCTTCTTCTAATGTTACTGAGTTTAATGTGGCACTGCGGTAGCCTTTTAAGGCGAGGCGAATGCCTAAATCTGCATCTTCGGTAACATTATAAGCATCCCAACCAAAAAGTTCACGCAATATTTTGGTTTTAAAATGGTTGGATGTGCCACCTAAAGGCAATGGAATGCGCATTTTTTCTAATGTTGGTAAAAACCGATTAAACTGCGTGGCATATTCGATAAAAAAATGTTTAGAAAGCCAGTTTTCTTGCCAATTTTCAAATTCTAGGCTGGCTTGTAGGCATACTAAGCTTTCATCTTCGCGGCGGAATTTAGCGACAGCTTTGCGCAATTGGTTGGGCTCGGGTTTGTCTTCGGCATCATAGATGGTTACAAATTCGCCTTTAACAAATGGCAAAGCGAAGTTCATAGCTTTAGGTTTGGTCTTTGGCAAGCTGACGGCAATGGATATGAATTCGAAACATTCGGGTAAATTTAGGCTCTTTGCAATTTCTAGTGTTTTTTCATCATCTTCTTCGAATAATAACTTAATGTCGAGTTTAGAGCGTGGATAATTCAAATTTAACAAATTTTGCGTTAACCTCTCAATAACCGCTTCTTCTTTATAAAGCGGCACTAGAATAGAATAAACGGGTAAGTCAACATCCTCTATATTTTCTACTGTATCATTATTTTTTTGCTTTAAAAACAAACTACAAACCTTAATAATTGAAATAAATAAAAATAATATTGACGCACCAAAGCTGAAATAATAAATACTGGCTATAGGGTTGGCAAATAAGAAGATAATGAATGTTAGCAAAACTGCCAATAAAATTAGTTTTTGCCTAAAGCTAAGACCAAATTTGGCTGTAAGTTTTGGGGCTTTTTCAGCCAACAAATTTGCCGCTTGATTATTAAGTGACTGTTTGTTTTGTTGAATAAACATTTGACGAAAATCGCGGGCGGTTATTAACTCGGTGGGAGTAGCAATGCTATTGGTGTTTTCGCTAAACCCAGACCTATAAGAGTAAGAATTGGCGGAATATATAGGGTTTAAAGAATGGTAATTGTCTAGCAAGTTATAGCCATTATGTGGGCATAAATTTTGTTTGATAGTGAAATTATCTGTAGAGTTTTGTCCATCAAAAGTTGCTAGTTTTTGCCCCTTTGATGTTGCAATGGCTTTTTGTAATTCTAAATGTGAAATAAGCCCGCTTTTATAGAGGTAATCTTCTACATTTTGTTCGAGGCGGTTGGCCTGGCTATAGGCGGAATCTAGTGCCTCTGCATCGAGTAAATTACGCGACAACAGAACATGCCTTAAGCTCGGTGCAAAATCTTCCCCCATACTCATTCAACTCAACATTATTAAACTTTAAGTTGAAAGTAACTTACGTTAATTCAACCAAAAGAAAACGAGCTTAAAATTGTATTTTTTTGCTTTGCACTTTATGGGGGTGTTTATTTTTTAAATGGGTATTTTAAACACCATAAAAGATCATGCGTTTTTTGTTTAGCGGTTTGCTTTAAACCGATTTTAATGTCCCTATCGGCATCATAATTGGGGGTGTAACTGCCAAAAAGTCTGTCCCAAATGCTTGTTGAAAAACCATAATTGCTATCGGTTTCATGTGGTTTATCGCTGTGGTGAATGCGGTGCATATTGGGTGTGACCACTATATATTGTAGCCATTTATCGCGTTTTTTTGAAATGCGGATATTGCTGTGGTTGAACAATGCACCTGATGATAAAATGAGTTCAAAAAGAATCACCGCTAAAGCGGGTGCGCCAATAAGGGCGATGGCGGCGAATTTTAAGCCCATGCTGACGATAATTTCTATGGGGTGAAAGCGGACTGCGGTCGAGACATCCATTTGCGCATCGCTATGGTGTACGCGGTGCAAGCGCCAAAAAAGTGGCCATTTATGTGCCAAAACATGCTGCCAATATATTCCCATATCAAGCAGTAAAACTGTTACAATAACCGCAAGGCCTCCATCAAAGCCTATCCAGTTAAATAGCCCTATATTATTGGCTTTCATTATGGTTGCGAATTCGACGGCTAAAAATGGGAAGGCAAATATTAAAATCGCGGTGCTAGAAAATGACAGACCAAAGTTGCTGAGCCAGCGGAATGTCAAATGTTTCCTATCTTTATAAATAGGAATAAGAAATTCGAATAAGGCGAATAAAGCAACTAGGGCTGCGAAAATGTAAATTCTTGAATCTTCTAAGGTCATTATTTAATTATATAGACTTATTTGTAGATTGTACATCAACAAATTGTGATTATTTCAATTTTTTGGATATTAATTCCACTGCGTCTTTAAGACCAATTTTATGAATAGGGACGTTTTTGGGAAAAGCGCTTAAAAACCTTGTTGGGGTGCGTTTGTCTAGCATAACCAACACGCCTTTATCGTCATTTTGGCGTATTAAGCGCCCATAGGCTTGTTTGAGCTTAAACCTTGTCATCATATCGGCATATTGATTGCCGCCAAATTCTAACTTACGCGCGCGTTCTAAAATAGAGGGTCTTAACCAAGGCACACGGTCATAGACTAGCAATTGCAGGCTTTTGCCTGGTACATCTATGCCATCGCGCACTGCATCAGTGCCGAGTAAGCAGCTTGTTTGTTCGGCGCGGAACATATCTATTAATGTGCCGACATCTAGCGGGTCGACATGTTGGGCGTAAAGCGCAATATCATGTTCGCTCATTGGCAATATAAGCTTACTATAAACCCGCTTTAGCCGCGAAATTGCGGTGAAAAGCCCAAGACCACCTCCGCCTGCGGCTAAAAACAATGCTTGCATGGCAGCCGCGGTTTGGGCGGGGTCATCACGGTCAATATCTTGGATTATTATTATATCGCTATTGTTTACATAGTCGAAAGGCGATTCACATGAAAAACGGTAGGCGGGTAAGGGCAAATGGCTTGCGCCTGTACGGCTTTCGGCACTGCGCCAATCGAGCGGTTGGTCGGGGTTTGCTTGTTGTTTTATATCGTCGATATGGTCGCGTAAAGTTGCTGATGTTATTAATGCACCATCGGTTTGGGACAATATATATTTGGCAAAAGGTTTGCTCGGGTCGATATAATGTCTATACATACCGACATCAAAATCTTTGCCATATTGGCGTTTAATATGAAACCAGTCGATAAAATCGGGGTGTAATTTATTGCTAATTTCTACTGCTTTTGCGCCTTGCTCTAAATTTTTGAGCATTTCAATCCATGCAGGGATAAGCATTAATGCGCGGCGTTCTATGCCTGTAATGGCGGCTTCTAGTTTGTTTTTTTGGGTGAGCTCTAAGCTATCGGCTTCATCTATTAATTTACGAGATAGGCGGTTGCTGAGTGCTTTTAGCGGTGTAACAATGGCAAAAAACACATCGCACAAATCTTGCGTGGCTTTTAAAACTCCATCTATTAATGGGTAGCAATCGACCTCCAAATCATAGGCATGGTGGGTTTTGGTGCGGGCGTATGTTTGTTGTCTTATTAGGCTTAAAAATTGTTCGGCAGCGCCTTGTGCTGAATTTTCTGCTAGGCGTGCATTCCATTTTGGTGCGGGGAGTTTTTGGGCGTGGTGTAATACATCGGTTAATGCTTCTAACGCGCTTTCATCGTCGTAAATTAATTCTTCTAACCGCGCCTTTAGACCGCGTGCGCGCCCTCCTGCTTGGCTTTTTTCGGCACCGCGTAACCAGCGGCGCAGTTCCGCCATTTCTAAGCCTGTTAAATGTGATGCAAAACAGCTATCGGCAGCATCGAATATATGATGCCCTTCATCAAACACCAAACGTGGGCGTGGTGGGTCTGGTGCCTCATCATCGGTTGCAACCAATTGCGGTTTGCTGATATTATGGTGTTTTATAAACCCATCATAGGCAAGGTTGTATAGAACCAAAGCGTGATTGCTAATGACCAATTCAGCGCGGTTTGCACGGCGTTTGCTTTTTTCGATAAAACATTTGGTATAATGCGCGCAAGCGCCGTGAATACATTCTCCGCGTGTGTCGGTTAAATTTATGCTTAAACGGTTTGCGCCATCTGCTGCGCGGTGGGTTAATAAGGGCAATAGCCAGCTTGGCAAATCGCCACCCACCATGTCGCCATCTAACGTCGCCATGCCCCACCGTGCTAAAAGCCCTGCCACAATAGCCTGTGCGCCTTTTTGATGAATGGCTTTACCTGCCCATTCTTCGAAATTTAGCAGGCACATATAATTTTCACGCCCTTTACGGATAACAGCCTTTGCCTGTTTGCTGGCCTTATCGGGGTAAATGTTAGTAAGTTGTTGGTCTATTTGGCGTTGCAAGGCCTTGGTATAGGTGCTGATTTGCACTTTCCCCTCATTTTTACGCGCCCATGCCAATGCGGGGGCTAAATAGCCAAATGTTTTGCCAATGCCTGTGCCTGCCTCACCTAAGACAATATGCGGGTGTTGCTCTGTCTCGCGGGCTTGAAAGGCTTTGGCGGCTTTAACAGCATAAGTTTGTTGCCCCTCGCGAATTTCGGCGTTTTTGCCTGTGAATTTTATGAGTAAATCCAGTGTTTCTTGCGGGGTAACTTCTAAAGAGCTGGCGGGTGGGCGGGGCGCAAACTCTTCCCAATTTGGTAGGCGCGCCCAAATATTTATGCCTGTTGCGTTTGCCATTAGCTCAGGTTTATCTGAAGGGTTAACCCCCATTTTTTCTAATATAGGCGCTGCCCAAACCCAACCTGCTAAGTGCATAGCACTGGCTAAAGAACGGGCTTGGCGCGGGTCGGATATGCCTGCTTTGTTAATTTGTTGTACTGAGCAGGCGTTTAATAATATGTTGACAGCATCGTGCAGGCGAATGGCTTGTTCTTCTAGCGCATCGGGTTTTTGCATGTTTAAGGCATCTAATATGCCTGTGATAGATGGGCGAACAAATGTGGTTGGGTGAATAAACGCGAAAAGTTCTAAAATATCGAAATGGGGGATGTTGATGGCGTTTTGAAACAATCTATTGCTATCACCTTTAGAAAAACGAGCGAGTTTGTCGATGGTAAAGACACTGTGTATTAAAAGATGAGGGCGGGCTTGTAAATGGCTTAAGGCTTTGTCGGGGTTAAGAGTTTCTATGCTGCCATCTTGGTCAATAAGCAAAGCTTTTACGCCATTATTGAGCATAATGGGGCAGGCTTGTAATGGAGTTTTTGCTTGCAGTTTGTTTGACAATTTAACTTCTATTGTTTATCGTTTGTTCTTTTGATATATAGTAAATTACCCTGCTTTAAAAGCGGTAATTAATATGGGTTGACCTTTATGTATATTTTTTATAAATCTTACAGTTAAATAAGAAAGAAAATATTATGTCGAATACCATTCAAGAATTAAAAAATATATCCGAAAATAGCAAAGCGTGGCCGTTTTTAGAAGCTAAAAATTTACTAAAACGCTTGAATAAAATAAATTCGGACGAAACCCGCCCTGTGGTTTTTCAAACGGGGTATGGACCATCTGGTTTGCCGCATATTGGCACATTTGGCGAAGTGGCGCGCACCACCATGGTGCAACATGCATTTGAATTGTTAACGGGGCGACCAACACGGCTTATTTGTTTTTCGGACGATTTAGATGGCTTTAGAAAAGTGCCACTCAATTTGCCCAATCAAGACATGCTTGCAACACAGTTGGGTTTGCCATTGAGCAAAGTTAAAGACCCATTTGGTACGCATAATAGTTTTGCTGAACATAATAACCAACGGTTACAAGATTTTTTAGACAGTTTTGGCTTTGATTATGAGTTTATAAGCGCAACACAGGCTTATAAGTCGGGCGATATGGACAAAACCCAATTGCTGATGCTAGAAAAATTTGATGATATTATGGATATTATCTTACCAACATTGGGCGAACAACGCCGTGCAACTTATAGCCCGTTTTTACCCATTTGCCCGCGCACAGGTATTGTATTGCAAGTTCCTATTTTAGAACGCGATTTAAGCAAAGGCACAATTACTTATAAAGATATAGAAACAGGTGAATTGGTTGAAGTTTCGGTTACTGGAGGGCATTGTAAAATGCAATGGAAAGCCGATTGGGCAATGCGTTGGGTCGCGTTGGGTGTCGATTATGAAATGGCGGGTAAAGATTTAAGCGAAAGTGTTATTTTATCATCGCGCATTTGCCGCGCATTGGGTAAAACTCCGCCTGTTGGGTTTTCATATGAGTTGTTTTTAGACGAAGAGGGTAAAAAAATCTCTAAATCTATCGGCAATGGAGTGACGATGGAACAGTGGTTGCGTTATGCGACACCTGAAAGCTTGTCATATTACATGTATCAAAGCCCGCGTAAGGCGAAAAAATTGCATTTTGATGTTATTCCTAAAGCGGTCGATGAATATTTTACATTTTTAGAAAAATACGAAACCCAAGAGCCAAAAGACAAATTATCTAACCCCGTACATCATGTGCATAATGGGGTTTTGCCAAAAGAAGAAATACCGATTAGCTTTGCTTTATTGCTTAACTTGGTATCGGCTGCCAATGTCGATAATAAAGCCGCACTTTGGGGCTTTATTGGCAATTATGTTGACGATGCTTCGCCTGAAAAATACCCAACTTTGGATAGGCTGTTAGATTATGCACTGCGTTATTATGAGGATTTTGTTAAGCCAACGAAAAAATTCCGCCAACCTACAGAGCAAGAACGCAAGGCGTTAGAAGATTTAGCGGTGCGGTTGGGCAATATGCCTGAAGACTTATCGCCAAGTGATATTATGACGCAAGTTTTTGCCGTTGGTAAAGAAAATGAGTTTGAAAACTTACGTGACTGGTTTAAAGCCCTGTACGAAATTCTTTTAGGGCAAAGCCAAGGCCCACGTTTTGGCGGCTTTGCCAAACTTTATGGCATTAAAGCCACAAAAAATTTAATTGAAAAAGCTTTGTCTGGCGCTGATATGAAATAGGAAATTATGAATGAAAATTTAGAATTTAAAAATATATTTCAAGACTTAAAAAGCATATTGGTTGGGTATTCTGATGGGTTGACACTGTCTAAGAATGAAGTGGATGATTTCTGGCTTAATACTAAGTATATTATGAAAAACAAGAAACCGATTTTTTTTGCTGCGGTTCAGATTAAAAAAAATTATGTAACTTATCATTTGATGCCTGTTTATGTTTTTCCTGAATTGCTTTTAAATATTTCACCTGAGCTTAGGCGTAGAATGCAAGGAAAATCTTGTTTTAACTTTAAGTTATCGGACAAACAGTTATATAATGAACTTGCGGAACTAACCGCAGCGGGTTATCAGCGGTATAAACAGGCTGGTTATCTGGTCTAGCCGTTTATTTATACTTATACTTGGAGAATTTTATGCCACATTGTATTGTTGAATATTCAGACGAAGTTGCTCAAAAAATCAATATATCTGAACTGTTGATTTTGGTGCAAGATGCTGTTTTTAGCTCAGGGCTTTTTACCGCGAGCCATATTAAAACCCGTGCCATTGCTTATGAGCATTTTAGCATAATGTCTGATAAAAAAAACTTTATTTGCACCACTATTAAACTGTTATCGGGGCGGAGCGATGAACAAAAACTAGACCTTTCTAATAAGGTTTTAGCGGTGATAAAACAACTGAGCCCAGCATCGACTGTTTTAAGTGTTGAGATTGTCGATATGGATAAAAAGACATACTCAAAAGCTACGTTATAAATGATAAAAAACTTTGGCAATCGACATATTTTAAGCATTGCTGTTCCTGTTATATTATCCAATATTACCACGCCTTTGGTTGGCGTTGCCGATATTAGTGTTATTGGTTATGCGCAATTGGGCGATGGCATAAGTGCTGCTGCGGCAACTGGTGCGGTTGCTTTTGGCTCGATGATTTTTGCTTTGGTTTTCGGTACGCTTGGGTTTTTTAAAATGGGCACTTCGGGCTTTAGTGCACAGGCTAAAGGTGCAGATGATGCGATTGAATTGGCGGCGATATTTTTACGGGTTATTTTTGTAGCTTTTGGTGTTGGTTTATTGATTGTGATTTTGCGCCAACCTTTGCTCAATGCTGTATTTTATTTTACCAATGCCAGCGAAAATGTGCAAATTTTAAGTGAAGAATATTATAATATACGGGCATTGGCAGCGCCGTTTACGCTGATGAATTATGTTATTTTAGGTTGGCTTATGGGGCAGGGGCGTGCCAAGCTCGGGCTATTAATACAGCTGGTGTTAAATACCAGTAATATACTGCTTAACCTATATTTTGTTTTGGGCTTGGGCATGGCGGTCGATGGGGTGGCGTGGGCGAGTGGGGCGGCGGAAGTTATTGCTTTTATAGTTTCTATTGTTATTATTTTATTGATTTATAAACCTGCATTTTTTAACCGCAGTAAAACCGATATTCTAAACCACAA
>CAZHCZ010000035.1:0-18891 GCA_964531635.1 uncultured Hyphomicrobiales bacterium
GGCGGTTAGTGCGCCGTCTATTTTTAGGCTTAAGTTTTTTCTTGCGTTTATTACTTGCTCGCTAAGCTCTTGTTCCATAAAAGCTCTGAATTGCGCTAACTGGTCTTGTTTTATTGTTAGACCTGCCGCCATTGCATGACCGCCTCCTTTAACAATTAGGTTTTTTTCATTGGCTTTTTGAATTGCATTGCCTAAATCCACCCCATTAATCGACCTGCCTGAGCCTTTGCCATCGAGCGCATCTAGCCCAATTACTATTGTCGGGCGGTTGTATTTTTCTTTAATGCGCCCCGCCACAATGCCGATAACACCTTGGTGCCAACCTTTATCGGATACGATGATTACATTGGGCAAATCGCCACTAATTTCTAGTTCGGCTTGGTAAAATGCGGCATCTAGAACATCTTTTTCGATGGATTGGCGTTGTTTGTTATAATCATCTAAACGCAAGGCTATTGAATTGGTTTCATCTTGGTTTTGGGAGGATAGAATTATACTGCCTAAGCGGCTATCGCCTACTCTACCGCCTGCATTTATTCTGGGCCCGATAATATAGCCTAAATGATAGGCTTCGATTTTGCCTGTAATTTGTGCGGTGTCCGCAATGGCCTTAATGCCTGCATTGGTAAGTTTTTGCATAACTTTAAGCCCTTGGCTTACAAATGCGCGGTTTAAGCCTTTAAGGGCAACGACATCGCAGACTGTACCCAATGCCACTAAGTCTAGTAAATTTATTAAGTTGGGAAGTTGTGTTGCCAATAGACCGTGTTTTTCGCGTAATATTCGGTTAACCGCAACTAAGGTTAAAAACACCACGCCACAGGCTGCTAAATGCCCAAGACCGCTTATGTCATCATGGCGGTTTGGGTTGACTATTGCGTAGGCATTGGGCAGTGTTTCATCGGGCACATGATGGTCAAGGATGATTACATCTAACGATTTATCTGTAGCATATTTTATTGGCTCGAATGCCATTACTCCGCAGTCGACTGTTAAAATAAGTTGACAGTTTTTATCGGTTAAAAAATCTACAGCCGCGTTAGAAGGCCCGTAGCCTTCGGCTTGTCTATCGGGGATATAAAACTCGACCTTTGAGAATTTTTTATCGTTTAATTCGGTTAACTCGTTAATATAACGCAGAATTAGCGCGGTTGAAGTTGCACCATCTACATCATAATCGCCAATTATGCCTATGGATTGCGTATTTATTATAGTATCGGCTATTTTTGTTGCGGCTTTTTCCATATCTTGTAAAATATAGGGGTCGGGCAGTGCTACGCGCAAGGTTGGGTCTAGATAATCGGCTATTTTATCGAACGCGATATTGCGCCCTGCTATCACTCTGGCTAAAATTTCGGGTATATCGAATTTTTGGGCAATGGTTATGGCTTCGTCGGCATTATTTAGGCGTGAAACCCATTTCTGCCCCATAAAAGATTTATTTACATCAATAAATAATTTATCTGCCATTTATTTTCTTTCTTCTTTGGGTCGAGACCCTAAACCAGCTCTATTTTTAGGTTTTGAATATAGTGTGCTGCATTTTGCATATAATGTTCTGCACTTAAATATATAGACTTAATTTCATCATCATTCAACTGACGTCTGGGTTTTCCTGGTATGCCGATAACCAATGAACCTGATGGTATGTGCTTGCCCTCGGCAACCAACGCCCCTGCCCCGACTAGGCAGTTTTCGCCAATTACGGCACCATTAAGCACCGTTGCACCCATGCCTATAAGGCTGTTATCGTTAATTTTACAGCCGTGGATAATGGCATTATGACCAATTGTGCAGCCCTCGCCAATTGTTGCAGGGAAACCCTTATCGGCATGGATAACCGTGCCGTCTTGGATATTGCTATTGTTATTTATGGTTATTTGTTCAAGGTCACCGCGAATAACCACGTTAAACCAAATGCTAACATTTTTGCCAATAGTTACCTTACCAATGACATCGGCACTTTTTGCAATAAAACAACTTTGTTTATCTGTAAACTGAGGTGAAAAATTACCTAGGCTATAGAGTGTCATAAATAGCCAATATTATACCATTGCTGTAATGTAAATATTCATTAAAAACAGCCCTGAAACAAAGCTCCAGAATATAGAAATAGCGGCACTAGCAGCAACCCAACCACCACGGCTCCTGTCGGTATAAAATGCCCGAAGTGAATTGCGCATAATAACAAATGGACCAGTAAGTATTAGAGTTAAAACCCCCATAAGCATTCTTAAGCCTTTTTCTTCGCTTAAGTTAAAGCTCATAGTTTTTTTGGTAATAAGCTGATATACACTGCTTAAAAACCCCGCACAAACAAACCCAGTTACCACCACTAAACCAAAAACTAAAATACTCTGCATGATATACCCTCAACTAAAGACTGAGTGGAATATAACAACTAGAACAAAAATTAGCAATTCGTTAACCATGTTGATTGGCTTTATGGTTAATGCTTGTTAATAAATATTTTATGCGGTTACTTTTTTAAAAACATATCCAGAAGGGTTTTTCGTATAAGCCACTCCTTTCATTGATTTTATTAATTTTTGCCTTGTTGGTTGTTCGCCTTTTTTGGGGGTTAAATAATCGGTCAGATTTTTTTTAGAAATAGTGAACTTATCATCGGCTATTCTTTCATACACAGCGACTAGCTTATAGTCTGTATCAATTGAAGCCATTGATGCATCGCCATGGGAATTATTACAAACTAACAATCCACCTTTTTTTAGGTAAGTTTTTCCTGCCTGCCCGACAAACCCTGCATATTGAGAAATAACAAGGTCAAATTTTTTGCCAAGCCCCTTAAAAGGTTCATTATAGTCTTGTTGGAAAAATCGGATTTTAGCTTCTTCTGTATATTCTTTGTTGTTCGTTATGAAGCTGATTGTTTCATTGTCTTCAAAAAACTTATAAGTGTTTTTAAAAGAGTCAGCATATGTGACTCTTTGGAAAATCAATGAAGGCGTAATATGGACATGTGAACCGGGGTAAAATACATTTCTAATATTGAATTCTTCATTCAATACTCTAAAAAGCCCGATTGACGTATGATCTTTGCCTGCGTGATATCGCGCGTATAATTTAGGTATGCTCATATTTTTACTTTAAACGTGAACGGTTGTTTAGTTCGTTCAAAAACCAAGGGCTATTCCAAATCAAAGTCTAAAATTGCCATTTGGAAGTCGTAGGAGGTTTCGCCTTCGTCTGTGTCTTTATACACTAGGCCAATATATTCGCCTTTTAATGTGACCTCGGCGCTGTCGGTTACTTTTACGCGTAACTTTACGTCGATATCTTTATTATCAAACAGTTTTTGTAAATATGCTTTTAGTTTTTTAACTTCAGTTTCGTTCATTGTTTTTTGTCTTTCTTAACATGAATAATATGATCCATTTTTAAAGCGGGGTCGCTGCAGCCCGCCTCTCCTACTACTTTTGCTGGCACGCCTGCAACTGTTTTACATGCAGGAACAGATTTAAGCACTACGCTGCCTGCACCAACACGCGCACAATGGCCAATTTCTATGTTGCCTAAGATTTTTGCGCCTGCACCAATTAATACACCATGACGAACTTTCGGGTGACGGTCGCCACTTTCTTTGCCCGTTCCGCCCAATGTTACACCTTGCAAGATAGACACTCCATCTTCAATTATTGCGGTTTCGCCAATGACTACGCCTGTCGCATGGTCAAGGAAAATGCCCTTGCCTATTTGCACCCTTGGGTGAATATCTACACCAAATAAGCGCGAGCTACAGCTTTGTAAATAAAATGCCAAATCCTTCCGCCCATTATGGAACAGCCAATTTGAAATTCTGTGGGTAACAATGGCTTGAAAGCCTTTGAAATACAACAATGCTTCGATATAACGTGTGGCGGCTGGGTCGCGCTCGAAAAAAGCTGTAATATCGGCGCTAATGGCTTGTTTTATTCTAGAATCTCCCGTTATAGCATCTTCGAAAATTTGTTGGATGATAAGCGAGCTAACATCGGATGTGCCTAACAGTTGTGCCATTCTATAGGCGACCGCTTTGTCTAAATTATCATGCGCTAAAATGGTTTGAAATACAAAGCCTGCCAATGCTGGCTCTTGCTTGTGTATTTGCTCGGCCTCTTGGCGGATATGCTGCCAAATGGGGTCGATTGCGTATAATGTGGCATCTTGTAATTTTGACATAGTTTTGCTCATTTATAGTGGTGTATTTATATATATCAAGCTTGGGATAAAAATTCAACCACCCCAATTTTAAATACTTTATCGCCAGTTGCGCGCATATGGTCGCGTTTGGGAATGGGTAAATATGTGCCATTGGGTAAAATATCTACCAGTTTTTCGCCATCGCCTGCGACATCATCTGCCGTGCCGATTGCGACCAATGTGGGTTGTTTTATTTGCATAACGTCTTGTTTTTGCATAACCCGCTTTGGCGCGAGAATACAAGCAGCTAAGGCTTTTCGGTCTGAGCCTGTATGCTCGGCAAAAATTCTAAACATACGCCCTATTGGGTCTTTTACATCGCTTAAATTATCAGCCAATAAGCCTGCGGCAATATTTTCGACCTTTGGTGTGCCGTGAATAATATTATCGCCCAAACCGCCCAATATTACATGTTTAACGGCATTGGGTTGCGACATTGCTAGGTAACCCGAAATGCGAGCGCCCATTGAATAACCCATGACGTCATATTTATTAAAGCTTAAATGTAACATTAAGTTATGACCATCTTGCGTCATTTTGTCTAAATCATAATCGGTTTTATTGTATAATTTTGCGCTATTGCCATGACCTCTATTGTCGAGCATAACAACAAAATAGCCCGCTTCGACTAAATATTCTGTCCAGCCTGGTTCTATCCAGTTGTTTTTGTAGGTTGAGCCAAAGCCATGAATTAGTAGAATTGGTGGGTGGGTAGAGTTGCCAGCCGTAGCGTACGCAATTTCTACACCATTATTGTTGAATTTTTGCATAATTATCCTTGCTTTAGGCAATTAATACATTAAATTCGTATATATACAATTTAAAAAACAGGTGATTAATGGCTGCTACTACTTCTGTCCCTAAATTTCATAATGACCTTGGTGTCGAGACTATTCAAATTGGCTCTAGGACTTTTGAATGTATTGGTGCAAGCGCGCCTTATGACCACCCGCATATTTATTTAGATATGAGTGCTGAAGATGAAATTGTTTGCCCATATTGCTCTACCCACTATGTTTATAATGGTGAATTAAAAGCGCAAATGGCAAACCCTGCGGCATGTGCTGAACATAAATAATGGAAAATATTACTATTATTGGTGCAGGTATCGCTGGGTTGACGACAGCGCTTTGCCTTGCTCAAACTACAAAAAACTTTAATATTCAAATTTTTGAAGCGGCAAATTTTGCAAGTGAAGAAGGTGCTGGCTTACAGCTTAGCCCCAATGCAACCCATATTTTACGTGATATTGGGTTGTTAGACGCGCTTATTGCCTGTGCTGTTAAGCCCGAAAATATTATAATTGCCAATGGTTCAGATAATAAACAGCTTGCCGATATTCCGCTTGGGGAGTTTGCGCAAGAACGTTATGGAGCGCCTTATTTGGTTATTCATCGTGCTGATTTGCACAATATTTTATTAAAACATGCGAACGCCAATGCCGATATTACAATAAATTTTGGGCATGAGTTAACAGAAATAGAACAGCAAAATTCTAATTATAAGTTTGTTTTTACCCATAATGGCGAAAAAATTCGCAATCAGGCCGATATATTTATTGCTGCCGATGGTGTTTGGTCAAAAACCAAAACATTGCTTAACCTTGATGTTAATAACCCGACTAAATTTACAGGGCATATTGCTTGGCGCTGCCTTATTGATAGCGACAGATTGGATAAAAAATATCAAAATTCTATATCTGTATGGTTTGACAAGAATGCTCATGCTGTTCTTTACCCAGTCCGTAATGGTGAAAAGCTTAATCTTGTGGTTTTGACCGAGGGTGAGTTTATGCAAAAAACATGGGAATCAGATGCTGATTTTGAAAAGTTAAATGGGTATTTAGTAAATTGGAACAATGAATTTAAGAATATTATTAATGTATCGAATGATATTAAAATTTGGCCATTATATGCGGGGTTTGCTGAGTATCAACGCGGGGTCGATAATATTTTACTTATTGGCGATGCTGCTCACCCAACCTTGCCTTATCAGGCGCAAGGAGCAGCGATGGCTATTGAAGATGCGGCAAGTTTGGCAATCCATTTACAAGCCACCACTCAACCGATAGATGTTGCCTTGCGCGGTTTTGAAACAATGCGCCATGATCGGGTGCAGAAAACTCAGCACATTGCGCAAAAAAATGTCGAAATATTTCATATGAAGCCGCCAATGTCTTGGGCAAGAAATTTATATTTACGCCTTGTTACAAAATTTTATAGAAAAAGCCTATTAACGCGGTTAGACTGGTTATATTCGAAACGCTATAGGTAAACCTAAATGACACAGTATAATGAGCAAAATATAATTGCCAAAATTATCCGTGGTGAAATTCCTAACTATACGGTTTATGAAGATGATGAAATTTTAGCGTTTATGGATATTATGCCGCAATCTAATGGGCATTTGTTGGTTGTTACCAAACGCCCGACCGTGTCGTTATTAGATGCCGACCCCGATAATCTTGCTTATTTGATTAAAAAAGCACAACTTATTGCACAAAAAATGCAGAATTATTTTAATGCTGATGGGATTTTACTGCGTCAATCTACAGGTGAAGTGGCAGGGCAAACTATATTTCACTTACATTTTCACCTTATCCCGATGAAAAACGGCACGCGATTAAGCCATCATGCCAGTGAAATGGGTGATGCAGAATTACTTGCCAAGCAAGCCGCTGAACTTAATGCTATGTTTTAAACCAGTTGTTTTAGCTTTTTTGGTGCAGGAAGGGATTTCATTTTTGGTTTGATTGAAAATACCAACTTTTTATCTTTGCCTGGTTTAAGTGAAATGCGCACTTCTCCTCCTGATTTTAATTTGCCGAACAGCAATTCATCTGCCAGTGGTTTTTTAATATATTCTTGGATTACTCGCCCTAATGGTCTTGCGCCATTATTACGGTCGAAGCCGCGTTCGGCTAACCATTTATTAGCCCCCGGAGTTATCGACAATGTTACATTGCGGTCTGCGAGTTGCTCTTCTAATTCTAAAATAAACTTTTCGACTACGCGGAAAATAACTTTTTCTGGCAGTGACGAGAATGTAATTGTGGCGTCTAGGCGGTTTCTAAATTCTGGAGTGAATATGCGTTTTATTGCTTCTTCATTGTCGGTTTCGTGCGGGGAATTAATAAAACCAATTGTTTCTTTTTCTAGGTCGCTTGCACCTGCGTTGGAGGTCATTATTAAAATTACGTTGCTGAAATCTATTACTTTACCACTATTATCCGTGAGTTTACCGTAATCCATTACTTGTAATAAAATGTTATAAATATCGGGGTGGGCTTTTTCGATTTCATCGAGTAATAAAACGCAATGAGGTGATTGATCAACTTTATCGGACAATAAACCACCTTGTTCGAAGCCAACATAACCCGGAGGTGCGCCAATAAGGCGAGCAATTGCGTGGGATTCCATATATTCGGACATATCGAAACGCAATAATTCTACGCCTAATAATTTTGCCAACTGTTTGCAAACTTCGGTTTTACCGACACCTGTAGGGCCTGTAAATAAATAATTACCAATGGGTTTGCCAACTTCACGCAAGCCTGCGCGTGACAATTTAATTGCCGAGCATAATTGCTCGATGGCTTTATCTTGCCCGAACACCACGCGGGACATATTTTTTTCTAAATGTCGCAGTAAATCGGCATCGGATTTATTGATGTTTTTTTCAGGGATTCTTGCCAATGCGGCAAAAGTTTTTTCTATATCCTTTAACCCGATAATTTTTTTACGTTTGTTTTTTGGCAAAATTGTTTGAGCGGCTGCACTTTCGTCGATAATATCTATTGCTTTATCGGGCAAACGCCTGTCTTGCATATAGCGGTCGGATAATTTGACCGCGCCGACCAGAGCCTCATCACTAAATTTTACTTTGTGAAAATCTTCGAAATATTGCTTTAAACCTTTGAGAATGTCGATGCTATCGGCAACTGATGGTTCTTTTACGTCTATTTTTTGAAAACGCCTTACAAGTGCCGCGTCTTTTTCGAAATATTGGCGGTATTCTTTATAGGTTGTTGAGCCTATACATTTAAGTTCGCCTTTTTGTAATGCAGGTTTGAGTAGGTTGGATGCATCCATAGACCCGCCTGAAGTTGACCCTGCACCTATGATTGTATGAATTTCATCGACAAATAATATGGCATTTTCTTTTTCTTTAATAGCGTTAACGACAGCTTTTAAGCGCTCTTCAAAGTCGCCTCTAAAACGTGTTCCTGCTAGTAATGCGCCCATATCGAGTTGGTAAATTACCGAGTTTTCTAAAATTTCGGGCACTTCACCATCGACAATAAGCTTGGCAAGCCCTTCGGCAATTGCGGTTTTACCAACACCTGGGTCGCCAACCAATAATGGGTTGTTTTTACGGCGACGGCAGATAACCTGCATCATGCGTTTTACTTCATTAGCCCGCCCAATAAGCGGGTCGATTTTACCCTCGCTTGCTAACGTGTTTAAATTGACACAAAATTCACTTAACGGTGATTTTTTCTTGTCTTTTTTAGCCCCATCATTTAGGGGGGGCATATTATCAAAATCATTGCCAGATTCACTGCCTTTAACCACCATATCTTCATTGTTTTCGGGGTTTTTGGCAATGCCGTGTGAGATAAATTTCAAAATATCTAAGCGTGTAGCACCAAGCTTTTTAAGAAAATACACCGCATGACAATCTTGCTCTGAAAATAATGCCGCGATAACCGATGCGCCCGTAACCTCATTTTGCCCTGCTGACTGCACTTGGATAATTGAGCGTTGTAAAACACGGTGAAAAGCCGCAGTGGGTTGGCTATCGCCTTCGCCATTAAAGCGAATATCTTCTAACTCATCGTTTAAATATTGTTTTAGTGAATCGCGCAATTGTATAAAGTCAACATCACAAGCAAACAGCACGGCAACCGCGTCTTGCTCGGATAAAAGCGCTAAAAGCAAATGTTCTAATGTGACATATTCATGCTTATGTTTAAGCGCCAAAGCCAAAGCTTCGTGAATTGTTTTTTCCAAACTTATTGTAAATGCAGTCATAATATATCTCGCTTTATGTTATATTATATAGTTAACCCTTAATTTAAGAATTACAATATGCTTATTCGGACTCCATAATACATTGTAAGGGAAATTGCTCCGATTCGGCAGCCAATAACACTTGATGCACCTTCATCTCGGCAACTTCGAACGGGTAAACACCGCAAACACCCACGCCTTTTTTATGGACATGCAGCATAATTTCTTGAGCTTGCTCGGTCGATTTGTTAAACAAAATCTCTAAAATATAGGTTACAAACTCTTGCGTTGTAAAGTCATCATTTAACAATAATACCTTGTATAGTTTAGGTTTTTGAGTTTGCTGCTGTTCTTTTAAAAAAACCTCATCATCAAATTCATATTCAAAATCTTTGCCCATAATTTTCTCATCAAATTCACGTTGTGCATATTTTATCATTAATTCTTAAAACTTTAAAGCCTATTCACTGTAAAACCCCTTAAAAAATTTATGCTTTTTGCATTGTTAAAATTAACTATAAAACTTATCTACAAAACTTTACTATTTGGTAAGCCTAAATTGTTAGTATGCCAATATGTAACATATCATATAAATGATTTTTGTATTTGAGTTGAGTAACAGTATCATGCGTATTTATTTTTTGACCAGTATAGTTAAAAATGTTTTTAAATTATTTCCTAAAGTTTTATTGGCTATCTCCTTGTTGCTAACATCAGTTAGTACTGCAAATGCTTATACCAAACCGCGTTATTCATCAATTATTATTGATGTTAACAATGGGCGGACATTGCAAGCAACAAATGCTACAAGCTTAAGATACCCTGCATCTTTAACAAAAGTTATGACATTGTATATGTTATTTGAAGAACTTGAGGCTGGACGTGTAAAAAAATGGACTCGTTTGCCTGTTTCTAGAAATGCAACTTTGCAAGAGCCATCTAAATTATATGTTAAAAAAGGCGGGTGGATTACTGTTGAAGATGCAATTAAAGCCTTGGTTGTGAAATCTGCCAATGATGTTGCCGTGGTGGTTGCAGAATATATTGGTGGAACAGAAAAACGTTTTGCGGAAAAAATGACCAAAAAAGCCCGTTCTATTGGCATGAAAAGAACGACGTTTAAAAATGCATCTGGTTTGCCCAATAAAACTCAATTGACCACTGCAAAAGATATGGCAATTTTGGGTATAAAAATTCAGAGCCGTTTTCCTACATATTTTAAATATTTTAAAACCCGTAGTTTTACTTACAAAGGCAAGAAGTATGCTAGCTATAACAAGTTATTAGGTCGGTATAAGGGCACTGATGGCATTAAAACTGGTTATACAAGGGCTAGTGGTTTTAATTTAATTAGCTCAGTTAAGCGTAATGGTAAAAGTGTTGTGGCGGTTATTATTGGAGCAAAATCTGGTAATTCTCGTAATGCCCAAATGGAAAAAATGCTAAACAAGTCGATTCCGCTACTTGTAGCAAAAAAAGCAAAACTAAAAACACACACACCAAAAAATGTAACAAAGCCTACTCGACCTGTTTTAGTAACAAGTAAGAGCAACAACCGCCTTACAGCACGCATGACACCAATGCCAAAAACATTAGAAAACCTAACCTCTGCCGATAAGGTTTTAGAACTACACAAAGCCCGCGCCAATGGAACACAGCCCGTTATTACAAGCTTTAAAGGCAAAGACCAAAGCCAAGTTGGTAAAAGCATAAATGCAATATTGCCCGTTGGCTATGCACCAACAGTTAACCGCTCTGGCAAAACAAACCTATCGGCAATGGGGCAAAAAGTTATTGTTGTAGCATCTGCTAAATTTGTAAAAAATAAGACTGCGCAGCCAAAGCCTGCACTATCAATTGCCAGTGTTGGTAATGATAGCTGGGCGGTACAGGTTGGGGCATATGCCAACCAAACAGATGCTAAAAACCATCTTGATAAGCTTAATAAAATTATGACGCCATATGATGCAAAATATTATATCCCTAGCGTTAAAAAGGGCAGTAAGTCTATTTACCGCGCTCGGTTTGCAGGGCTTTCTAAAAGCTATGCTAAGCGTGCATGTACAGCAATAAAGCGTGAAGGTTATAATTGTTTAGCGCTTAAAAATAACTAAGTTTATTTTAGCATTATACAATCAAGCAGGTCTAAAATTTCGCGTTTTGCATCGTTATGGGAAGCTGTGGCTTTAATTTGTGTTTGCTTATCCAACACATCAAATACCGAAAGACCTATTGCATAAATTTCTTTTAAAATAACTCTATCGCCAATATTGGGTGCGGTTTTTGCGCCAAGATGATTGGCTAAGTTCTTCAACGCAGTGTCGGTTTTTAGCTTGTGTTTTGCCCCAAGGCTCGACACCCGGTTTTTAACGATAAGCCATTCAAAGCCTTTGCCATCGCTATTTTTCCGGCGTTCTAAACATTCTAAAACATATTGCCCGTACGGGTTTATATTTTTAACGCTTAAGTCATCAATATCGACATCGCCTAAAACATTAATGTCTAAAAAGCTATCATTCACGGGGGTTATGAGAATATCTGCCATTGAGTGGGCTAAGCGGCTTAGGTAGCTGTTATCGCTTGGTAAGTCCAAAATAATATAATCTGCAACATGCTCCAAGCGTTCCACTGCGCCTGCAAATTCTGCAAAATCTTCTTGGTCACGCAATGCTGGTGCTATATTTTGGCTGGGCGTAATGGTAAAAAATGGTGGCGTATGTATGCTTTGACGTGATTTTTTTGCCCAAGCCTCGCGGTTTTTTAAAAAATTCGTGAACCCCGCTACGCGCCCATCAAGGTCGATAGCCGCCACACGAATGCCTTTGGATTGTAAACCCAGTAAAATATGAATTGCGAATGTGGTTTTACCTGTCCCGCCTTTTTCATTGCCCAGAACAATCACCCGTGAGGTTTTTTTCACCCGATTTCCTCTTATTTATTGCCTTTTGGGTATATAATCATTTTTTTATAAAAATTACAACAGTCCAAGTTCGAATAAAGATTGGCGCAATTCTTCTGACATGTTTTCATCGGTCTTTAACGGTGTTATTACATCGGGTGGGCTGTCGGTTGGTTTTAAATATCGCCAACCTTGGAAAGCACGTTTTGGCCATGCGGCTGTGGCGCGAAAATCTTCATCTAGGATAATTTTACACCGCCTTATACCATCATCACCTGTAACTTCATCGAGCCGTATAATTTTTTGCCGCGCTTGAATTACGCCTTTAAACACCCAATAAATCGAGCCGCCGTCGAGCAGCTCGGTTTTACGTTTGGGAAACATGCGCGTAATATGCCAATGCTCTGCCACCCCATATTGTACAAGGTTTTCGGCACGGCGCATTTGTTGCCATTGATGTAATGAATGGAAGCTCTCCGAGCCTACGGAAAGTTTTATTAAATTAATCATACAGATTTAATTGGTATTTTAAGATAGGACACGCCATTATTTTCGGCTTTGGGTAAATTGCCTGCGTTAATATTAACTTGAATTGAAGGCAATAGTAACTTTGGGGCGCGCAATGTTTTATCGCGGGCATTGCGGGTTTTAACAAAGTCGGATTTGGATACGGTTTCATTGATATGGATATTATCGCTCAATTGAGTGGCTACATCTGTTTCCCACGCGTAATTTTCGCGTCCTTTGGCTTTATAATCATGGCACATATATAATTTTGTATGTTTTGGGTGTGACAATATGAATTGGACGCTGTCATACAAATCATCCGCGCTGCCACCTGGGAAGTCGCATCTTGCTGTACCGTAATCGGGCATAAATAATGTATCGCCAACAAAAATACTATCTTCGATTTTGTAGCTAACGCAAGCGGGGGTATGCCCCGGAGTTGGCATTGTTTTAATCAGTATTTTTCCTAGATACAAATCTTTTTTAGGGCTTAGTAATATATCAAAGTCTGTTTCATCGGCTTGTATATTAAACATTGGGCGAAAAATTTCTTGCACCAAATTTATATCCTTGCCGATAGCAATTTTTGCCCCTGTTTTTGTTTTAATATAGGGTGCGCCGCTTAGATGGTCGGCATGGGCGTGGGTTTCTAATATATATTTAATTTTTAAGTTATTTTCAGCCGAAAATGTTAAAATTAAATCGGCCGAATGAGTGTTCACTTTACCTGAAACGCTGTCATAATCAAAAACTGGGTCGATAATTGCGGCTTCTTGGCTTATGCTGTCCCATATCAAATAGCTAGCTGTATTGGTAGTTTCGTCAAAAAATGCTTTAACGTTCAAATTTTTGCGTTCGGTGATTTTATTTTCCATTATACATACTTTCAAAATATTTAACTTTATGTCGAATTGTGTTGACTCGATAAACATTACATATTAGTTCAACCTAAATTAGTCAACTCTAATGTCTGTTAAAGTTATGAGCCTTGAAATTTTTATTGAAAAAACTGAAGAAGCGTCCAAAATGCTTAAGCTTTTGGCCAATGAAAAACGCTTGCTTATTCTTTGCAAACTAACAGAAAAAGAAAAAACAACGGTTGGTGAACTTTCTAAGTTTGTCGGCTTAAGCCAGTCTGCTCTCTCTCAGCATTTGGCAAAAATGCGTGAACAAGATATTATTACAACCCGCCGCGAGGCACAAAATATTTATTATACAATCAACAATAAAGATGTTGCTAAAATAATGGAAACTCTAAGACAAATCTACTGTTAAGAAAGACATAGTATGCAAAAATTAGAACATATAACTCATTTTAATGCACAAAAAATGGAAAAAAAGGGCGCGATATTAATTGATATTCGTGAAGCTGGTGAAAATGCACGTGAATATATAGAAGGTTCAATTCATTGGGCATTGTCAGAAATGCCCAACAACCCTCCTAAAGTAGATGCCGATAAAGAAGTGATATTTTTCTGTCGTTCTGGAAACCGTACAATTGTAAATGCTGAAAAAATTAACGCAGCATTCCCCAATAAATCATACGTTCTTGAAGGCGGAATAACAGCGTGGAGAAATGGAGAACTACCAACTATTGTTAATAAAAAAGCTCCATTAGAAATGCAAAGACAAGTGTTTTTAGCCGCAGGTTTGCTTATGCTTATCGGCACACTATTAGCCGCAACGGGTAATGTTTGGGGGCTTGCACTTACTGGTTTTGTTGGCGCAGGTTTAACATTTTCTGGTATTACTGGTTTTTGTGGCATGGCAAAAGTTTTAATGCTTATGCCTTGGAACAAGCCTGTTAGCGCATAATATGGACATTCTTCAAAGTTTTATTGACTAATTAAACATTTGGGCGCCAATTTCTGGCATAATTGTCGGGTTTGTTTTGGGGCTAATTGGCAGTGGTGGTTCGGTTTTGGCCGTTCCATTGTTGTTATATTTGGTGGGGTAACCTCACCACATGTTGCTATTGGCACATCGGCTTTTGCTGTTGCTATTAACGCTGCATCGGGTTTAGTAAGCCACCATATAAAAGGCAATGTTAAATGGTGCTGTGCTGTGGTTTTTACCATTGCTGGCGTTATAGGCTCGTTTATTGGCTCAAGCATTGGTAAGTTGATTAATGGTGATATATTATTAATTGCTTTTGCTGTGGTTATGATGATTATTGCCTATTTTAGGCTTACCAATAAAAATCAAACCTATAATATAAATGTGCGCTTAACACGCGACAATGCACCTAGCTTTATTCCTAAGTTACTTGGTTTTGGATTCATTATTGGGCTTGCCGCTGGCTTTTTTGGTATTGGTGTTGGATTTTTAGTTGTTCCTGCGCTTATTTATGTACTAAAATTACCCATTATATATGCCATCGGAACATCTCTATTTGCGGTAATTCTGATTTTTGTTGCACTCTATATGATTATCAATAAAGTTAGTGTCATAATTTAAAGTAAAAATGTTGCGGCTAGGCTTAAGAAGGCTATAAAGCCGACAACATCGGTTACAGTGGTTAAAAATACTGACGATGCCAATGCGGGGTCGGCGCCGAGTTTTTCTAACGTAAGTGGAATGGCTATGCCTGCGAACGCTGCGACAACCATGTTTAGCGTCATAGCGAAGAATATAACCCAAGCTAGACCAATTGAGCCGAACCAAACATAAGTCACCACGCCGACAATAATTGCAAATAATAAACCATTTATTGCACCCACAATGACCTCGCGCGAAATGACTCTAACCATGTTATATGCGTTTAGCTCACGTGTTGCTATGGCGCGCACTGCCACTGTCATGGTTTGTGTACCAGCATTGCCGCCCATTGAGGCTACAATCGGCATTAAAATGGCTAACGACACCATTTGTTCAATTGTAGCATCGAACATGCCTATAACAAGTGAGGCTAAAATTGCGGTGACTAAGTTTACAAATAGCCAGACAAACCGTGCTTTTGCGGTTTTTAATACTCTGTCTGACAATGTTTCGGTACTGCTAACACCCGCTAACAAATTCATATCTTCTTTGGCTTCTTCGCAAATAACGTCGACAATATCGTCGATTGTTACAACACCGACTAGCCGCTCGCCTTCATCAATAACTGGTGCTGACACTAGGTTATAGCGTTGAAATTGCAATGCGACTTCTTCTTGGTCATCATTCACACTAATTGTTAAGTCACCATCATCCATGAGTTTTTCGATGGTTATATTTTTTGATGAACGCACCAAGACATCGAGCGGAACACTGCCTAGATAATGAAAATTGGCATCGGTAATAAAAATCTCGAAAAATTCATCGGGTAGGTTTTCATCGTCACGGATAAATTGTAATACTTTTTCGATGCTCCAAAAAGGGGGTACGGCAATGAATGAATTTTGCATCAACCGCCCTGCACTATCCTCCGCATAGTCAAGCCCGCGTTCTAAAACACGCCTTTCATAAACGGGGATATGAGCAAGAATTTCGCATTTTTCTTCTTCATCTAAATCTTCTAAAACATGAATTTGGTCGTCAGAATCTAACTCACGCAACTCTTCGGCAATATAATTATTGGGCAACAGCTCAATTAAACTATCGCGGATGGTTTCATCTAGCTCAGTTACAACCGAAAAGTCGAACTCTGTACCCATTAGCTTAAAGAAATCTAGGCGGGTTGCGGGTTGTAATATTTCAATAAAATCGGCTAAGTCGGCATCGTGCATATTAACCAGCAATGGTTTTAGCCCTGCCCTATCATTTTGTTCGATGCTATCGGTCATCGCGGCAATAAAGTCAGCCGACATGCGTTCATCTCCATTACGAATTTCGATATCTAGAAGATTTACCGCCATCAAAGCACCCTTTGTAAAAACAAGCCTATATATAATGTATAGACTATAAACAAACATGCGCAATTTAATTTGAGGATTGTGTACAAGACCAATTGGCACAATTTTGTCATATTCTTGGCATATTTTTAACAATATTGGCTTTTAGCTTTGGCGTTGAGATAAACGCCGAGGACATTATGAAAAACAATAAATATAAAATTTCTAAATTACTATTACCATTGTTAATTGGCACAAGCTTAAGCATGCCTGCATATGCGGTTAGCCATAGCACACAGGTTCAAACCACCAAGCCTATGTCTAAACCGATAAATAAGCCCAATCAACAACAGCAACAAGTTGTTGAGGTGGTTTTTGTTTTAGATACAACAGGTTCGATGGGTGGGCTTATCGAAGGCGCTAAAAACAAAATTTGGTCAATAGCCACCAACATTCAAAATGCTAAAACCGATGTCGAAGTGCGTATGGGCTTAATTGCCTATCGTGATAGGGGCGATACTTATGTTACCCAGCAATATCCAATTAGCAGTGACATTAATAGTATTTATGCAAGCCTAATAGAGTTTGATGCATATGGTGGCGGTGACCACCCCGAATCGGTCAATCAAGCGTTATATGAAGCGGTTAACAATCAAAATTGGAGCAATGCCAACAATGCTCTGCGAATAATTTTTTTAGTTGGCGATGCCCCGCCAAAAATGAATTATCAAGACGATGTTAAATATATGCAAACTGTAAAGCTTGCTAAAGATAAAGACATTATTATCAATACAATATTGGCGGGTAGTGATAGCCAGACTAAGCGTGTTTGGCAAGATATTGCGCAAAGTGCCAATGGCGCGTTCAGCCAAATTGCGCAAGATGGCAATGTAACCGTTATTAAGACCCCTTATGATGAGAAAATTCACCAGCTAAATATTCAACTTAACGGCACGATTATTTTGTATGGTACTAATAAAGTTAGAGAACAAGCCAGTAAAGTTATGGATTCAATAGTATCTGCCGCACCTGAAGCCAGTTCTGACATGGCGGAATTTAACATTAAGCGCAAAGTTAGCAACCGCGTTATAAGTGGTGAAGGTGATTTATTGCAAGAATTAGAGCTTAAAAACACCAGTGTTGGCGGGCTTATTACCAATCAATTGCCCAAAGTTATGCAGGGAATGAACACAAAAGAACGGCAGCAATATATTGAAAACATGCAAATGAAGCGCAGTAATATTCAGAAAAAAATTGATGAATTGGCAAAAAAACGAGCGATATATAAAGCCAGTGAAGTAAAGAAACTGTCTAAAGGCGAAAGAAACAGCTTTGACGAAAATATGATTAAAATTATTCGCAAGCAAGCGGGTGATAAAAATATAGAATATTAAATACGCTTAGATTCTAACCCTAATCTCAGCCATGCCCGCAACAAGTTTTTAGTATGTTGTGGGTTTTGGCATTTATAACTTGAATTGCCGCGCGCCACTTGTTATACCCCACCTGACCTTGTGCGGCCGTGGCGGAACTGGTAGACGCGCAGCGTTGAGGTCGCTGTGGGGTAACACCCGTGGAAGTTCGAGTCTTCTCGGCCGCACCAATTAAAAACATTGAATAGCTTCTTAACCAATTGAAACATATAACAAAATATAAATAAAAAAAACACATTTTAACTTTAAATAACGCAAAGTCTTGATTTTGCAGTACATTGTGAAGTACATTCTATATTAATTGGCGTTTTATGAGCTTAAAAGTTGACACTATGTTTAGTCAGAGTTGGCAGTTTGTTTAATAGCTTAAACTTCATTTGCTTATAGGCTGCTCGCTTTATTATACTTTCAGCCCTTCTTTATTTTTTAATAAACACAAAAACTTGATTTAGTTGTTATCTATAAAAGTGTTATTGGTATTTCTAGATAATAAGTTGAATATTAACCAAAATAAAAAGAGAGTATCATGAAAGCAATTGCTACGAAACATTCGAAGAATATCACTATCCTTTTTCTTTTAACTTTATTGGTGTTTATCAGTGTTCCAGCGCTGGCACTTTCAAATGGGAAAAACATAACCAACCAAGATACACTGGCTAGAATGAATTCTGGGAATTTAATTCTTATTGATATTCGTGAAGAACGTGAATGGAAAGCCAGCGGAGTGGCAAAAGGTTCTATTACTATGTCCATGAATAACCCAAAGTTTTTAGATGCAATGACTAAGCTTCGGGCAGAGAATCCAGATAAAATTCTGGCGTTTATTTGCGCTTCAGGTCGGCGCTCTGATGCTGTTCAGGCAAGATTAGTAGAACTTGGTTTTGAAAATGTATATTCGGTAACTGGCGGTACAACAGGCAATGGAGTTGCTGGTTAGATACAAGATGGCTTGCCGACTGTTTCATATCCTTAAAACAGATATATTTAGGTTCTAAACCCAATATACCATATTTATATTTAACCCGTTT
>CAZHCZ010000036.1:0-18710 GCA_964531635.1 uncultured Hyphomicrobiales bacterium
GGCAAAAAACAAATGCTTTAAGGCGGTCGATTGTTCCGAATCGCGGCATTTTAAAAAGATTTCACGCTCTAATTTAAGCCCTTGCTCAAGGCATATTGGTTGCGGCCTCAATCGCATTTAAACAAGCCTGCGGTGCGGCGTATCCACGCTTTCGTTTGCCCAACTCATCACGTTTATTGTTAAAATAACCCGCCGAAACAGGGTCAGTTTTTTGCTCACTCAACCGCTTCAAAGCCAAATCATCGTTAAAAACTTCTTGCGCATATTTTATAGCATCTTGCAGCAACTCCCCATCACTCAACTTATCAACCAAGCCAATTTTTAATGCCTGTTTTGCATCTATAGGCTTACCGTTTACAATCATATCAACAGCCGCTTCAACACCAATTAACCTTGGCAAACGCTGTGTTCCACTCGCACCGGGAATTAGCCCTAGGGTAACCTCAGGCATACCAAATTTTGTATGGTGTTCGGCAATTCTATAATGCGCCCCAAGCATAATTTCTAACCCACCACCCAAAGCATGCCCATGAATGGCAGCAATAACGGGCTTAGAAGATTTTTCAACAACACCCACAACATTCGGCAAATGAGGCTCTATAGGCGGCTTACCAAATTCTTTAATATCAGCACCTGTCATAAATGTTCTGCCATCACAACAAATTATAATGGCTTTAATGTCAGCATCTGTATTTGCTTTGGTTATTTGCTCAACAATGCCTTGCCGCACCGCTTGATTAATTGCATTAACAGGTGGGTTTGTTATGGTTATAATTGCGATGTTGCTTTCAATGCGCATGTTTACACTACTCATATGGGCGTCCTTATTAAATGGGTATAGCAATTTAGATTTTATGGTTATATTTAACCAAGGTCAATAACATAACCGATTGGTCGGTTAATAAATTGATTAAAACTAACCCCCCTAATATAATCAACTGTATTCGGGGGTGTTGCTTATATAATTTTAAGTCGAATTCTGTTCAACTAAAAACCAAGAAGGTGGTCGCCCGCGGGGGGCTCAATATAAACTAACCTTTAAAACCATCGGTTTTTAAAAATTCAAGTTCGGCATTGCTACTGGTGCGTCCTAAAATTTTGTTTCGGTGAGGAAAGCGGCTATAAGCTTTTATTAGGTCGTAATGTATAATCGCGAATTCAGAGTTATTGAATAATTCCAATGACTTTTCTTGGTCGCCAATATCTTCGCTGTGCATGTATGGCATATGGGCAAACATGCGTAAGCCTTCATCTATATCGTCAATTAAGTTATTTTTTTGAATGAGGTTTGCAAGCGCTAGGCCTTTATGGTCTTGCGAAAAAGCTTTAGGGTCATCGCGATAAAGGTTGCGTCTAAATTGATCGACGCAAACAATAATTCCCAATATTTCATTGCCATCTTGGCTGTTTTCAAAATGCTTTACCAAGTCACTATCGGCTAAATATTCAATATCAGCACCAAATTCAAGCCTAATATCGGCATCAAATTTATCAGATTTAACAAACCACTTTTTGGCTCCTGCATCTTGCCAAAATTGTAACGCTCGTTTAGATATTTCTGTAATATTAGACATATTTTTTAAACTCTTATGTTGATTATTTTACCAGCATTTTGCCCTTTATTATTCTTTATTTCGTGGTGGTTAAACCGTAATTATTATATTACAGCTTAAATTTACCCTTACAAATTTGCTTATAAAGCGCATTGTCGATAGGTTCTAATTCTTTAGTTTCTGGGTTGGCAAAATAAATTGGGTCTTCGACTTTATCGGGGTCGAACCCTTGCTCAACTAAGTCAACTTTGCGTTGCTTAAATGTGCCTGTTTTTTCAATTTCATCTTGAATACGCACAAAAAGCGGGCGCGCATAAACGGGTAAATGTTTTGCCGAATATTCCATTAAACCTTTAAAATCAAAGTTATCTTCAATATCTAACGCCACCATACATGCCCGACCATCAGATTTTGGAATATAAACACCATAAACATTGGCTTCGACTATATTGGGGTATTGCGATATAACTTCCGACACTTCGCTGGTCGAAACATTTTCGCCTTTCCAGCGGAAAGTATCGCCAATACGGTCAACAAAATAATGGTAACCCTTGGCATCTTTGCGAATTAAATCGCCCGTTCTAAACCAAGCATCGCCTTTTTCATAAACATCATGCAGTATCTTTTTAGCCGTGGCTTTTTTGTCGGCATAACCATCAAATCTATTGGTTGGTGATGAACCATCATTAATAATTTTCGATATCAATTCACCCACTTCATCGGTATCGGCTTCAATGCAAAGCCCATCGGTTCCGCGTATTTCAGCATCGGCTTTAATGTCGTATTTTACAATCGACAAATTGAGCAAACCCTTTGCCCAACTTGGCACACGCCCAATAGAACCAAATTTATTATCGAGGTTAAACAAAGGCGCATTGCCTTCAGACGCACCGTACCATTCTAACACTTGTGGTATTTGAAAACGTTCGGTAAATTCTTTCCAAACATCGGGGCGCAAGCCGTTACCACAAGCAATGCGCAGCTTATGCTTGGTTTCATTTGGGTTGTGTGGCGCATGAGTTAAAAAGCGGCATAATTCACCAATATATTGAAAAATTGTCGCGTCATATTTTACGCAATCGTCCCAAAACTCACTGACTGAAAAGCGTTTTTTAATAATCGCCTGCCCGCCAACATTAAGCACTGCACCAACGGCTAAAATGCCACCATTGCTATGAAAAAGTGGCAAAGTTATGTAATTTCTATCCGCCGATGTGGTCGACATAATCGCCGTAAAACCACGCGAAATAGATTGCGCTCTAAAATGTGTAATTTTTGCAGCTTTCGGCAAACCCGTTGTTCCACTTGTATAAATATAAACACAAGTATCGGTAATTGTAATTTCTGGGCGGTCAGATTTGGCAACAGGGCTGCCATCAAAACTGGCAACTTTTGCATTCAATTCGCCTTCAGAATCTTCCGCAACAGGGCTGTCGGGGTCGAAAGAATGGATAATAATATCATTGTCTAAAAACTCTTTAGCGGTTTCGAAATTAGACGCCAATTCAGGGTCGACAATAATATGTTTTGCGCCAACAATATTTATACAATGGGCTAACCCCATGCCCGTCAGGCTGGTATTGAGCAAAGCAGTTGTACCGCCAGAGCGCGAAATACCCAACCATATAGAAATATATTCGGGGCAATTGTGCATTAAAAGCGCTACACAATCGTCTTTTTTTATATCAGCATCGAATGCCCAACGGGTAAATTTATTAGACAATTCAATGAATTGGCGATATGTTACTTCGCGGTCTTCGAAAAATAGAGCGGTTTTATCGGCATTGTCTTTGGCGACAATATCCCATCTATCGGCCAAAATTGTTGTTGGGTTGGCGGCGATAGGTTTAAGGATTTTCTTTATAGAAACAAACCCTTTTAGATAAGTAAATTCAGTTTTTAATGTCGATAAAAGTCCCATAACACATCCCTTTTAATTGGTTTTTATTAGCCTAGCACGTTAAAAACTGATATTAAAATGTTTTATTGAATTAACGGGTAAATTGCCAATGTCTAATTATATAATTGATGCCGAAGGTTTGTTATGCCCGTTGCCTGTTTTGAAATTGGCTAAAAAAATAACCCAAATTGCTGATGGTTCAATTGTCGAGTTGCGCGCAACCGACCCGATGTCACCAATAGATTGCGAACATTTTTGTGGCCAAAAAAACCATCAATTTTTGAGCAAAAACACCATAAAAGAGGGTGATATTGAGGTTTTTATTATGAAAATTAGGGTAAAAAAGACTTAAAACTGGTCAGTTTTTGCAGTTTTTTTGTTAAAACCGACGGTTATTTGCCCGTTTTTGATAAAAACTGGGCGTTTTATAAGTGTTGGATTTGCGCTTATGAGTGCTAAAAACTCACTATCTATAGTGCTGTTTTTTTGTGCGTCTGATAAGTTCCGCCACGATGTTGAACGGCGGTTGATGAGTAATTTATTCCCGACGTCACTCAACCAATTTTTTAAAACCTCATCACTTGGAGGTGGGTTTCGAATGTCTAAAAATTCATAACTTATGTTTTTTTCATCTAAAAATTTTAACGCGTTTTTACAGGTGTCGCAATTTTTTAGTCCATATATTTTTAGCATCTTATATATCCTTTATATTGACCTGCGGGCGCACACTCTGTGTGCTTGCTTCCCTGTTCGCAACACAATTAGCAAAGCTAACTGCTGGCTCGAGGGCGTGTTCTTTATATTGACCTGCAGGCGCACACTCTGTGTGCTTGCTTCCCTGTTCGCAACACAATTAGCAAAGCTAACTGCTGGCTCGAGGGGGGATATTCATTCCCAATAAACTTAGAGGGTTATTTTCTATTGCGGTAATATCGGCTTGATCATTTTTAATTTCGCCTAAAAATGCGCGGTATAGACCTTTTATTTTGCCAGAGTTGAGGTTTTTGCCAATTATGACCAATTTTGAGCTTTGGTTTGGGGGCATGTTTAATTTTTGTGGTGGGAATAATAAATGCTGTACACCGTGGACAGCGTAAGCTTGTTTTGGGTTGTCATCAAAACTAACAATGGCTTTGATGCGTAAAATATCTGTGCCATATTCACTGCGCAAAATGTCGAGGAAATTCCATAGTTTTTGTTGGTTATACGTGCCTTTTTGTAAAAAATTTAGCGCATTTATTTTTTGGTGATTTTCATGATTGCCATGATGATGAACACCAGAATGACTAGACCGAGCAGCGGAAAGATTAATCCCATAATTTTTATCCTTATTTTTTGTAGTTTTATTGTCTAAAATTAACTGGGCAATGTCAATGTTATTTTTATTATATATTGGAATGTCGGGTGCAAATTTTTGAATAATATTCGGCAATTCATCGGCATTTGATAGGTCGCTTTTGCTAATAATAACCGTATCGGCCATGCCCAATTGCTCGACCGCTTCGGGGTGGTTTTTAAGCGTTTGGGTTATTGTGGTGGCATCGGCAATGGTTATAACTTGGTTTAGCGACAAACGCATATGCAAATAAGGGTGGCTTAGAAAACTGCCAATAATGGGCGCGGGAGAGGCTATTCCTGTGGTTTCTATTATAATATTGTCGATGGGTTTTAGCCGCTTATTGTCAATGTCTTTTAATATTTTTTCGAATGTTGTTACCAAATCACCACGAATAGAACAACAAATACAACCACTTGACATAAGTAACATATCATTTTCGGTATTTTCGACCAGCTGATGGTCAAGACCTATATCGCCAAATTCGTTAATAATGACCAAGGTGTTATTAAAGGCTTGGTTTTTTAAAATTTGGTTTAAAATTGTGGTTTTGCCTGCGCCTAAAAAGCCTGTTAAAATAGTGACCTGTATTGGTTTTATTTTACTCATGCCTTGGCTAAACTCCCTGCAACTAAGGCAACTAAAACAATGGCGATGCCAAATTGTTGGGTGGTTTGTAAAATTTCACTAAACAGTAAAACTGCTATGGCAATGGTAACAACGGGTTCGATGTTTGCTAATAGAGATATGGTGGTTGGTGGCAAATGGCGTGCGACATAGCTAAATAAGCCATAAGCGATTGTATAAAAAACAACGACTCCAGAAAAATTAAGTGCAATATTTATAGTTATGTCGGGCGGCGGTGAAAGTTGACCAACAGAATAAAAACTTAATAAAATTAATGCAGTAAACAGCATTGCAACAAAATGAACGCTGTATATTAATGCGGCGGCATTTAGCTCTTTCATAAGCTTGCTCATACATAATAGCTGTACAACTGCGGCACAAGCGCCAATAAGAGCAAGAATTATTCCTATAGGGTTAAGCGTTGAAAATTCAGGCCCTATGACCAGCAACAAACCAATAAATGCGCAGATGAAAATAATAATTTTAAGCAAAGTGAGCTGCCCGCCAAATATAAAAGGTGTGACCAGCAATGTAATGAGCGGAAAAATGAAAAATATTATAACGGCAAGGCTTAATGGAATATAGGACATTGCCCCCAGATAAGCCAAATTTAACACGCATGTGCCCAAGCTTTGTAACATTATAAGCCAAAAATGTTGGCGCGAAAAATTAAAATATTGTCGGGCATAAAGGATTATAAATGGGGTGGATAATAGAATTAGCACCATATAACGATAAAGAACCGTATACGCTGGTATCATTCCCGCTTGTTCTGTTGCAATAGAAAAAGGCGCGATAATGGCAAAAGTCGACGATGCGAGCAAGCTTAGTAGAATAAATTTTAAATTATTAGCTTTTATCATATATACCTTTGTTTTTAATGAGGAGCACAGGCGATAGGGCGCATGTTTACTGGGGGTTTATAATTTTGATTTTTTGCGGTGTAAATGGTGGTTTTGTTTGGGTTTTTTAGGCTTATGAAGCCTTTGTCGAGCAGTTTAACCACCGCTGCATCGCGCGTCTTTACGCTTTTGCCACCCAATAATATAGCGGCAATTTGCTGACCATTGCGGCTAGCGGTTGCAATTAAATTATAGCCTGAAGCGCAAACAAACCCTGTTTTAAGCCCATCTGCCCCTTGGTAGTTTTTTAACAATTGATTGCGATTGGGCAAGTTTTTTTGGTTTACAGTGAAATATGGTAAAGAATAAAACCGTGAAAATTGTGGAAATTCTAGTAATATTGCACGGCTTAGTTTTGCTAAATCGCGGGCTGAAGAAACTTGTCTTTTGCTATATAGCCCATGCGGGTTGGTAAATTGAGTGCGGCTCATGCCTAAATTTTTGGCGGTATGGTTCATTAATTTTATAAATTCAGCTTCGTTGCCCGATATTTTTTCGGCAATTGCCACGGCTATATCGTTATTCGAACGGGTGAATAAAGCTTGTAATGCCCGCTCCATTTTAATTGAACTGCCCGCTTTAATGCCAAGTTTGCTTGGTGGTTGTTTGGCGGCGTTTTGGGATATTATAAGTTGGGTATTGAGTGAAATATCACTATGTTCGGTAATGGCGATAAATGCCAAATAACCTGTCATAATTTTTGTAAGTGAAGCAGGGTACCATTGTTGGTCAATGTCGTTTGCGCTTAATATTTCACCTGAATTGACATTGAATACAATTTGCGGTTTGCCATAAGCAGGCGCTGCGCTGAATAGAATAAGCAAAAGCAAGGTTTTAAAGACGTTTGGCATTTTTGGTGTGACTCTTAAATTTTTATCAGTTAACTTATATGGAATATAAAGGAGCGGGGCAAATGAAAAAAAACACGACGTCGGATAACTATATTATTCAATTTTTTCAGGCTGGGCGGTTTTCTAGCCTTGGGCTTATATATGCGTTTAGATATGAAACCAGTTTTCGACGAAATTTGTTTATTTTAGCCTTAAGCTTAATATTGTCTTTTTTCTTTGCCGATGGGTTTGTTAGTTTTTGGCTATTAAATTTACCGTTTTTAATGGTTATGTCGTTAGAATGTTTAAACACTGCCATTGAGGCGATTGTCGATCAGTTGGATGTTGAAAACAAACTTATGGCGGCGGCTAAAGATTGTGGTTCGGCCGCAGTGGCTATTATGCTGGCTGTCGGCGCAATAATGTGGGTGCATTATTTATATAATTTTTATTATTGAATTCGCGTATTGTGAGTTAACAACTCATAATTTGCACATTCTTCGTCATTTTGGTTGGTGATGGTTACATCCCACCGCACTTCGCCAAAATCTTCGTTCATCCGTGCGGTAAGTTGTTTACACACCAGCCTCACATGCATTGTATCACCTGGGTAAACTGGCTTGGTGAAGTTTAAGTCGTTTAAACCTACATTCGCCAAAACAGGCCCGGGTTTAGGGTCGACAAATAAACCTGCAGCAAACGATAAAAGCAAATACCCATGTGCGACACGCCCGCCGAATATCGGGTTGGCTTTGGCGGCGACTTCGTCCATATGCGCATAAAAGTTATCGCCCGTGAATTGCGCAAAATGTTCGATATCTTCTAATGAAATGGTTCTGGGTTTGGTGTTTAATGTGTCGCCAATTTTAATTTCATCAAAAGTTTTGCGGAATGGGTGTTCGGTTAAAATTGTTTCATGGCTGCCTTGCACCCAACGGTTGGTTACTCTTGTTAATACATCGGGCGAACCTTGAATGGCGACACGCTGTAGATAATGTTTTACCGCACGTATGCCGCCTTGTTCTTCACCACCACCAGCACGCCCTGGCCCACCATGTTTCATATGTGGCAAGGGCGAGCCATGCCCTGTACTTTCTTTGGCAGATGTTCGGTCGATAATGACCAACCGCCCATGATTGGCACCAATATTCATCACTATATCTTGTACAATATCACCGTCAAAAGTAAACAACGAAGCCACTAAGCTGCCCTCACCCATATTGGCGAGTTTAATGGCATCTTGTGTGGTTTCGTAAGGCATAATGGTCGAAACTGGCCCAAATGCTTCTATTTCATGCACTTGTTTGGTTTTTAAGGGGGATTTGCACAGCAATAAGGTCGGTTGGATAAACGCACCTGTTGAATAATCCGCATCTATTGGTTTAAACTCTTTTGTGCCATCTAATATTATATCACAATATTGAGCAAGTTCTGCCACGCGGTCGATTACTTCTTGGCGTTGCGCCATGTTTGCGAGAGGCCCCATCATTACTTCTTTGGTGCGAGGGCTGCCAATTTTAATATCTTTAAGCTTTTGAATGAGCGCGGTTTGAACATCTGCAACCATAGGAGCAGGGACAATAACACGACGAATGGCGGTGCATTTTTGACCCGCTTTTTGGGTCATTTCTTTAACAACTTCTTGCACAAAAAGTTCAAATTCAGGAGTGTCTTTTGTGGCATCAATACCCAATATAGAAGCATTTAAACTGTCACATTCGGCAACAAATGGAATGGCGTTTTTGGTTAGGTTTTCGTGGCTTTGTAAATAATGTGCAGTGGTTGCAGAGCCTGTAAAAGTTACAATATCTTGTGAATTTAGATGGTCGAAAATATCGCCTGTTCTGCCGCAAATAAGCTGTAATGCGCCTTTGGGCAATATATCGCTAGCAATTATATATTTAACCGCAAGTTCGGTGAGTTGAGCGGTTGACGATGCGGGCTTAACAATCGCGGGCATACCTGCCAATAGGTTTGGCGCTAGTTTTTCCATCATGCCCCATACAGGAAAGTTAAACGCATTAATATGCAAGGCTACACCTTGGCGCGGCACCATAATATGCTGCCCTAAAAAACTGCCATTGCGCGAAAGCTGCTCTACATCACCATCGACATAATAAGGTTGGTTTGGCAATTCGCGCCGACCTTTAGAGCTGTAAACAAAAAAGGTGCCGATGCCGCCATCAATATCAACCCAGCTGTCTTTTTTTGTAGCACCTGTTTGGTAAGAAACTTCATAAAGTTCGGACTTAAACTTGCCCAGAGCAATGCCTATTTGTTTTAACATAATAGCGCGTTCGTGGAAAGTCATTGCCCGAAGTGCAGTCCCGCCAACTTCGCGACCGAATTTGAGCATTTTTTCAAAATTTAAACCCTTGCTTGAAACACTGTTAAGCATCTTCCCTGTGGTGGAATCAAATATTGGATTGCCCTTATCTTCAGCTGCAACCCACTCACCCATAGCAAATGATTTTAACGTCATGAAACTCTCCCATTTTTCGTAAAAAAACCGTGAAATAGTCTGCCCGTTATATATTAAACGACCAGTCAGTCAATAAATAAATAAATTGAGCAATTGATTAATTATAGTTTTATTGTACAAATATAGTAATTAATATATTTAAAGGATACGGTTTAATGGCGCGGACGCAGGCAAAAGATTATGACGATAGAAAACAAAAAATTATAGACGCATCTTCGCAACTTTTTGCTAAGAACGGCTATCATAAAGCTTCTGTAAGCTCAATTGCCACGGCTTGTAATATGTCAAAGGCTTTATTGTATCATTATTATTCTTCCAAACAAGAAATCCTATATAATGTTATGCTTGAGCATGTTCAGGAGCTGGATATTTTGGCTAAAGACGTTATGGAAAAAAAACTACCCGCTGAAACAGCTCTAAAAACTATAATTGGGCAATATTTGGATATATATAAAACTCGGGTAAGCCAACATCATCTGCTGATTAATGAACTTAATTCGTTAACAGATGCGCAAAAACAACAAATAGTAACCAAGCAAAATAATGTTGTGGAGGTTTTTGCCGATTTGGCAGAAGCCATATGCCCCACTTCGTTAGAGCGGCACAAAGCCAAAACCGCGATTTCTATGCTTATGCTGGGTATGATTAACTGGACTTATATTTGGTATAAGCCCGAAGGGTCGGTCAACTCTAACCAACTCGCTAACATTATAACCAGCTTGTTTATTGATGGAATAAAAGGCCTAAAAGACAGCAGTTTTGAAGTGTGATAAAAAAATATGGAAAATAAAATAACCGCTAAACAATGCGCCGATGCCTTGCTAAACAACGATTCTTGTACAAAAAGCATGGGTATCGAATTAATTTCGGTGGCTTTTGGGCGGGCGGTTATGCAAATGAAGGTGCGAGATGATATGCTCAATGGGCACAATACAGCGCATGGTGGTATGATATTTACCCTTGCCGATTCGGCGCTTGCCGTGGCTTGTAATTCCTACAATTTGCCGCATGTGGCTGAGTTTTGCACAATTAACTTTTTAAACCCTACATATGGTGGCGATGTGTTGACCGCTCATGCGACAGAAGTGCATCGGCAGGGTCGCAACGGCTTATATGATATTCATGTTTTTAACCAAGATAAGTTGAAAATTGCCGAATTTAGAGGCAAAACGCGGCAAATTAAAGGTCAATTGGTACAAACGGTTTGATATGAATTTGTGACATAATACACAAGCCCATTATTAAAAAACCAAGGTGCTATTGACAATATTGATTTAGGACAATAATATAACCGTACGGTCGGTTAATAAATACGACCATAAAAGCAGAGATTTACATCTGTATATAATAATTTAATGAGGGAAATATAATTATGAAAAAAAATATGCTACGCCTTATGGCAGGTATTGCCATTAGTTTTACAGCAGTAAGTGCAAATGCAGAACAACTTACAATTGCCACTTGGTTACCACCAAGCCATTCAATGACATCTATCGCCATGCCTGGTTTGGCCGATATGATTAGTGAGGCAACGGGTGGCAATGTAACCGCTATTATTAAAACAGGGCTTGGCGCACCGCCTGCTATGTTAGACATGGTACAGGACGGCGTTGTTGATATTGCTTATATGTTTAATGGTTATAACCCTGGGCGTTTTGTTGGTACAAAAATTATTGAATTGCCTGGATATGAAGGCAGTTCAGAAGCGCTTTCTGTAGCTTACTGGCGCGCACATGTTAAATATTTAGAAAAATTAAAAGAACATGGCGAAGTTAAAGTTATTGGTCTTATGGTGCATGGTCCTGGGCAATTGCATGTTAATGACAGTATTAGTGATTTGGCCAGTTTAACGGGTAAGAAAATTCGTATCGGTGGCGGTGTTATGGGTACAGTCGCCAAAGAATTGGGCATTGTAGGCGTAAGCGCACCCGGTTCAAAAGTTTATGAAATATTATCGAGCGGTGTTGCCGATGGGGTGATGATGCCTGTAGGCTCAAGACGTTCGCTTAAAGTTAATGAAGTGACCGCAAAATTATTAGAAACCCCTGGTGGTTTTTATCGTGGTGCATTTTCAATTATTATGAACCAAGAAAAATATGATGGTCTCTCTACAGAAGACAAAGCCAACCTTGATAAAATATTTGGTGAGCAAGTGTCTAAAATGGCGGGTAAAGCTTGGGACGTTGAAGATGAAGGTGGTTACAGTATTTTAACTGAAACCAACAAGCCAATCATTACACTTTCTGATGCTGATGAATTAAAGCTAGATAAAGTTTTTGCTAAGGTAACGACTGATGTTTTGGCTGAAATTTCTGCTAAAGGTGTCGATGGCACAGAAGTTCAGATGTTTATTAAAGAGCAACTTAGCGCTTATAAATAGGTTTGAAATGAATATCAAACAAACTCTTATTCTGGTGGTTGAAAAAGCCGCCAGAATTCCCCTTTATATTGGTTCTATGGTGGCGTTGGCGATGGTGTTTTTAACCGTTGGCGATGTGATTGGACGATATTTTTTCAATTCGCCCATTGCTGGAGCTACCGAATTAACCCGCTTAGGAATGGCGGTGATTATTTTTACCGCTTTACCAATTATATCGGCGCGAGGCGAGCATATAAGTGTCGATTTGTTAGACGGGCTTTATTCGACAAAAGTAGCACGATACCGTGATGCAACTATTGATATTTTATTTGGGCTCGGTTTGATATATCTATTGCCAAGGTTTAACATATTCGCCCAACGCGTTATGACTTATGGCGAATATACTGAATATTTGCAAATTCCGCTATTTTATGTCAATTATTTCATTTTATTTTGGGTTAGCATTACAGCTTTAGTGCTTTTATCTCGTGGTCTATTAAAGATGTTTAACGTCAAAAAACCTACCGACAAAGTGCCTCATAATGAAATTTTATAATATTCCTCACACTCACATCATAGGTCAGTTATGATTACTGCTATTGCTGCATTTGCTATTCTTTTGGTGTTAATTTTTATGCGCGTTCCCATCGCCTTTGCTATGGGTGCTATTGGTGTTTTTGGTTACGCTTATATTACAAATTTTAAAGCCGCTATATCTATGGCATCGCGGTTGGTTATTGATACGGGGCAAGATTATGGGCTGACCGTTATTCCATTGTTTATTTTAATGGGTTTATTTGTAAATATTTCGGGGCTTTCAAAAGAATTATACGCCGCTTCTTACGCCTTTTTGGGCAAGCGCAAGGGCGGTCTTGCTATGGCGACTATTGTTGCTTGTGGTGGGTTTAGTGCCATTTGCGGTTCGTCATTAGCCACAGCAGCAACCATGAGCAAAGTCGCCATGCCCTCTATGCGTAAATATGGCTATGCCGATAGTTTGGCAACCGCCTCTATTGCGGCAGGTGGCACATTGGGTATTCTTATTCCGCCCAGTGTTATTTTGGTTATGTATGGTTTGTTGACCGAGGTTAGCATTGGCAAGTTATTTTTAGCAGGCATTTTACCTGGAGTGTTGGGGATTTTACTCTATCTACTCGCGATTAAGTGGACAGTGTGGCGCGACCCTGCATCGGGCCCTGCTGGTGAAAGCTTTAACTGGAGAGAGAAGCTAAAAGCGTTAAGGGGTGTTTTTGGAGTTTTGGTGTTATTCCTGTTGGTTATTGGCGGTATTTATGGTGGTGTTTTTACCCCGACAGAAGCCGCTGGAATTGGCTCGGGTGGTGCATTGTTAATCGGCTTGTTAAAGCGTAAATTAACCTGGAAAAAAATATTAGATTCGTTAATCGAAACCATAATGTCAACTGCGATGTTATTTTCGTTAATTATTGGCGCGATGATATTCTCTAATTTTGTTAATTTAGCGGGTTTACCCGAAGATTTATTGGCATTTGTAACGGGGTTTAACCTATCACCATAATGATTTTACTGTTAATTATGGCGGTTTATATCGTATTGGGCTGTGTGTTTGAAAGCCTTTCAATGCTATTGTTAACCGTACCCGTTTTTTACCAACTTATATCGGGGTTGGACTTTGGTATGACCTCCGAGCAAAATCTTATTTGGTTTGGTATTTTGGTGGTGGTGGTGACTGAAATTAGCCTTATTACCCCACCCGTTGGTTTGAATGTATTTGTATTAAAAGGCGTGTTAAAAGACGTAAGCACCAAAACCATTTTTAAGGGCGTTACACCGTTTTGGTTGATGGATATTGTAAGGCTTGGGTTGTTAATTGCAATTCCAGGCATTGCGTTGCTTGTGCCTTATTCAACTTAGGAAGAAAGATTATAAATGTCCTATGAAACCATTATATTTAAAGTTGTCAATGGCGTGGCGTGGCTCACATTAAACCGACCCGATAGGTTAAATGCCATTACGAGTTTAATGTTAAAAGAGTTAAATTTAGCTTTGGATAATGTGGACGCTGATGAAAAAATTCGTTGCTTAATATTAACAGGTTCAGGACGGGCATTTTGCCCTGGGCAGGACTTAACCGATAGAGCTGTTAAAGGCGTAGAACGGCGTGATTTGGGTGAAACTGTGGGCAATGGTTACAACCCGTTTTTGCGCAGGTTTTACAATCTTTCCGTACCGACAATAGCCGCGGTAAACGGTGTGGCGGCAGGGGCGGGAGCGAATATTGCTTTGGCTTGCGATATTGTTATTGCCGCAGATGTTGCAAAGTTTATTCAGGTTTATTCGAATATTGGTCTTGTGCCTGATGCTGGTGGTAGTTTTATTTTGCCTCGGCTTATTGGTCTTGCTAAAGCCAAAGAAATTATATTTACCGCCCGCCCAGTTCATGCCGATGAAGCAAAAAGCATGGGCATGATTGCCCATTGTGTTAAAGCCGATGATTTAATTGAATTTACTACAAAACTGGCTGAAGGTTTAGCAAAGAAACCAACAATGGGGTTGGCCAAAGCAAAAGTTGCCTTACACGCATCACATTCCAACACGCTCGATGAACAGTTGGATTTAGAACGTGATTTAATGCGGGAATGTGGTTATTCTGACGATTATGCTGAAGGTGTATCGGCCTTTTTAGACAAACGCAAAGCCGTTTTTAAAGGGCATTAAAATGGAGTTTAACTTATGAATAATGCTTATATTTGCGATGGAATACGCACACCCATTGGACGTTTTGGCGGCGCATTATCAACCGTACGGACAGATGATTTAGCCGCTATACCGTTAAAAGAATTATTGGCAAGAAACCCCAATATGGACATGTCGTTGCTTGATGATTTGATAATGGGTTGTGCGAACCAAGCAGGTGAAGACAATAGAAATGTTGCACGTATGGCGGCTTTATTAGCAGGTTATGGCGAGAGCGCACCGGGGACGACAATTAACCGACTTTGTGGTTCGGGCATTGATGCCATATCATTTGCGGCGCGGGCAATTGTTGCTAACGATGCCGATTTTATTATTGCGGGTGGTGTCGAGAGCATGAGCCGCGCGCCATTTGTTATGCCCAAAGCCAGCACTGCATTTTCGAGAAATGCCGAGATTTATGACACAACGATTGGCTGGCGATTTATCAACCCCAAATTAAAAGCTCAGTATGGTGTTGATTCTATGCCCGAAACCGCTGAAAATGTCGCGCAAGAGTTTAACATTTCACGTCACGACCAAGATATATTTTCCGCTCGCTCGCAAGAAAAGTATGAAAAAGCCCGCATTAATGGGTTTTTTGATGATGAAATTGTGCCTGTAGAGGTAAAGCTTAACCGCAAACAAACAGTGATGGTTAGCAAAGATGAACACCCACGCGCAAGCTCAAATATTGAGAGCCTTGCCAAATTACCAACGCCTTTTAAAAAAGGTGGAAGCGTAACTGCTGGCAACGCATCGGGGGTTAATGATGGTGCATGTGCGGTTATTATTGCCTCGGAACAAGGCGTTAAAAAGCATGGTTTAACACCCAAAGCGCGGATATTGGGCACAGTCGTCGTGGGTGTTTCGCCGCATATTATGGGCTTTGGTCCAGCGCCTGCGGTAAAGAAGCTTTTGGCACGCCATAATATTGCGCTTAATGAAATAGATGTAATAGAATTAAACGAAGCCTTTGCCGCACAGGGCTTAGCAGTTATGCGAAGTTTAGGTTTGGCAGATGATGATAGCCGCATAAACCCTAATGGCGGTGCGATTAGCATCGGGCACCCATTGGGCATGAGCGGTGCGCGCATTGTATGGACAGCGACCCGCGAATTGATGCGTAAAAAAGGCAAATATGCACTTTGCACAATGTGCGTTGGTGTTGGGCAGGGCATTGCTATATTAATTGAACGCGTGAGTTAAAGAGGATAATATGAGTATTCATTATGACGATACAGTGATTCATGTATCACAAGATAAATTAAAAGAAATTCAGCTCAACCGAATGCGCAAATCGTTGCAACATGCTTATGATAATGTAGCGCATTATAAAAAAACATTCGATGCAAAAGGCGTTCACCCGCGTGATTTAAAACAATTGTCCGATTTATCGAAATTTCCGTTTTTAAACAAACAAGATTTACGCGACAATTACCCTTATGGGCTTACGGCTGTACCGATGGAAAAAGTTGTTAGAACGCATGCATCATCTGGCACAACGGGTCAAGCCACCGTGGTAACATATACACAGCGCGATATTGATATGTGGGCAGAGGTTATGGCGCGTTCTATCCGTGCGGCTGGTGGCAGTTCGGGCGATACTGTGCATATAACTTATGGCTACGGCTTGTTTACTGGTGGTTTGGGCGCGCATTATGGCGCTGAAAGAGCGGGTTGTAATGTTATTCCGATGTCGGGCGGGGCGACTGACCGCCAAGTGGCGCTTATTCAAGATTTTAAACCTACAATTATTATGGTAACGCCAAGTTATATGATGACATTGGCGGAAGGTTTTCAGCGTGCAGGCATTGACCCACGCTCGACATCTTTAAAAGTTGCCATTCATGGTGCTGAGCCGTGGACTGAAGAAATGCGCCGCGAAATTGAACAAACTTTTGATATTGATGCCGTGGATATTTATGGTCTTTCGGAAGTTATTGGCCCTGGTGTTGGGCAAGAATTTGTATCGACCAAGGACGGCACAACCATTTGGGAAGACCATTTTTACCCCGAAATTATTGACCCCAACACAGGTGAAGTGTTGCCAGACGGTTCTGATGGCGAGTTGGTGTTTACCTCGCTAACCAAAGAGGCCTTTCCAATTGTGCGTTATCGCACCCGTGATTTAACAAAATTATTACCTCCAACTGCCTGTTCGATGCGCCGAATTGCCCGCATTACAGGGCGTAGTGATGATATGATGATTATCCGTGGGGTTAATGTGTTCCCGATGCAAATCGAAGATTTTGTTTGCCGCGACAAACGCCTTTCGCCACATTATTTTTGCGAAGTTAGACGCGAAGGCCCGATGAACTCGTTGACTATTGTTGTTGAAGCGGTTGCAAAATATGCCGATACAGACTCAAAAGCCGCTGCCGCAAAAGATTTGATACAAGCCGTGAAAGCCAATATTGGTGTATCCTCTAAAGTTGAGGTGCGCGACCCCAATGGAGTGCCACGCTCTGAAGGCAAGGTAAAACGGGTGTTTAATTATAACTAGATTAATTAATTGACTGGTTGGTTTATTAATTATAAACTATAGAAAATTTAGCGCATTATAATGTAAAGAGAGGTTTATTTTGTATACACAAGCATTGAATCAAAACAAACCCGTTGGAGCTCCCGACGATGAAACAAACCCATCTGGTTTGGCTTTTCAGGCGAAAATAGACGCAGATTTAAAAATTGAACCCTATGATTATATGCCAGCCGCTTATCGTAAAACCTTACAACGGCAAATTTCTCAACACGCACATTCAGAAATTGTTGGTGCTTTGCCCGAAGGCAATTGGGTAACACGCGCGCCAACTTTAAAAAGAAAAGCTGCATTATTGGCCAAAATTCAAGATGAAGCAGGACACGCTTTATATTTATATTCAGCAGCTGAAACTCTGGGCATAACCCGCGAGGAATATACCGACCAACTGCTATATGGTGGTGCTAAATATTCATCTATATTCAATTACCCTGCTCTTACATGGGCAGATATGGGTACAATTGGTTGGTTGGTCGATGGCGCGGCTATTATGAACCAAATTCCACTATGCCGTTGCTCTTACGGCCCATATGCGCGGGCTATGGTGCGGGTTTGTAAGGAAGAAAGCTTTCATCAACGCCAAGGCTATGACATTATTAATATATTATGCAATGGCACTAAACAGCAGTTTGATATGGCACAAGAAAGCTTTAACCGCTTTTGGTGGCCAGCACTTATGATGTTTGGCCCTTCGGATGGTGACAGCCCACATAGTGATAAATCCATGATATGGAAAATTAAGCGTTTTTCTAACGACACATTGCGTCAAAGATTTGTGAACGCCACCGTACCGCAAGCGCATTTTTTGGGTTTGGAAATTCCTGACAAAGATTTGAAATATAATAAAGAAACTGAAAATTGGGAATTTGGCGAAATTAACTGGCTCGAGTTTTATGATGTGATTAAGGGCAATGGCATCTGCAACAAAGAACGGCTCGACGCACGTGTAAAAGCCCATGAAGATGGGGCATGGGTTCGAGATGCTACCAATGAATGGGCTAGAAAAAATGCTAAAAAGAAAGGCGTTTAAAATGACACAAAACACAACACCTATTTGGGAAGTTTTTATTCGCTCAAAAAACGGTTTAGACCATAAACACCAAGGCAGTTTACACGCATCCGATGCCGAACAAGCCTTGCAAAATGCTCGTGATGTTTATACCCGAAGGAACGAAGGACTGTCTATCTGGGTTGTTGAATCTAAGCACATAACCGCAAGCCAACCCGATGATGAAGGTTCGTTTTTTGAACCCGGTGAAAAAATATATCGTCATCCGACTTTTTACAATGTGCCTGACGGCGTGAAAAACATGTAGGTGAATAAAATGAATGAAAATCATTTGTATAATTATATTGTGAGATTGGCCGATAATGCGCTGATTTTTGGTCATCGTATTTCGGAATGGACAGGCAAAGCCCCCACTTTGGAAGAAGATATTGCTTTGTCTAATTTCGAGCTTGATTTTA
>CAZHCZ010000037.1:0-5349 GCA_964531635.1 uncultured Hyphomicrobiales bacterium
TTAGAAAAATTTCAAAACTATATTGGTGTATCGGTAAACACTGCGTTTACAGCAAACAAAACAAAAAAGCATATTGAATACCATTTTTTACCAGTAAAAATTCTTGAAAATATTGGGGCAGTTAATTTAAAAATTTCAAGTGATGAAATTTATTATGGCATTCGCAATATGGGTGTTTTTGATGCCGAACTAGAATTTAACCAAACGGGCACAAAGCTTGAGCAATTGGCTATAGTTGGCGATAAGGTGAATATATTTGTTAAAGGTGAAATGCCTTATGAATATAGCGGCGAAAACATTGTCAACGCCAGTAAAAAAAGCCCAATATTACAATTTTCAATTGTCGATGCAGATATGAATTTTACCCAACAATTTTCTTATAAAATGTTGGTTCAGAATAACATTTTATTAAATAAAATTTTACCATCAAAAGGTTCGTTAAAATTAAACGGGCAACTAACAAGCATAAATAATAAGGGAGATTTGTTCTTAGATATGGCGGGGCAAATTTCATCGTCAAATTTCGATATAAATGCGGTAATAAAAACCGAAAAACTTAAGTTTGAACAAAAAGACTTTCAATTTGAACTGAGTAACGTCAACGCCATTAATTTCTTTAGTCATTATAATTTAGAAAGCTTGATTAGCGGCAGCAGCCTTTCAGCTGATAATGTTGGGTTGGTGCGCTTAAATATATCGACAAACATTAAGGATGAAAACATACAAGATGTAAAATTACAATTGTTAGCAGGTGAAGAAGAAATAGAATTTACTGCCCAGCTAAAGGCCGATAATAATATTAACTTAGAAGGCGATATTGTTTTTAAAACCACCAACTTAGGCTTAATTTCTAAGCGACAAAAATTGTTTAATGGTGCATTAAATGGGTTAAAAGGCGCTGTGGGTTTTACAGGAAAAATTAAAATAAACGGCAATGATATATCGGTCACTTCAAATAATGCCACGCTGCTTAACAGCCAATTTAACACGTTATCTTTAAATATTTCAAATGCCAATAAAATTGACTTTAATGGCGAAGTGAACACTATGAAATTCAATGATTTACTTAAATTTTTAGCGGGTGAACAGACAAATAAAAACTCAGAAAACACCAGTTTTTTAAACGATAATTTACAAGAAACTATAAAATCAGCACAAGAAATATTTAGTGGAAATAGAACATTAAACATTAATGGTTTTAATGCCAAGCTTATAGAGAAGTTTAACATTAATGGCACAATTAAAGCCAAACAATTATATTTAACTCAATCTCTAGCATTGCAAAATGCCGAACTTTCAATAAGCTCAATTGATGAAAATAAACAAATGTTTATAAACTATTCGGGCGATTTTTATAACACAAAACTGAGCGGTGAATTGCTGTTAAAGTTTAGTGATGGGCAATTATATGCCGACATGTCGTTACAGGCTTTTGGCTTAGATATAGCCCAACTTGCCACGGCACTTAACATAGACAACTCATATATGGTGGGTAAAGTGAATATTAGTAGCGAGCTTATAGGGCAGGGCTTTAGTGTCGATGGATTGTTATCGAATTTAAAAGGTATAATTGACGTTGATTTGAAAAATATTACGAGCAATAATATAGACGCGCTTACTTTTAACAAGCAAATATTGAATGCATCGCAAGAGGCTGACGTTACTGAAGTCTTTAATAATATTTTGCAAAAAAGTACCGAGTCTATTAAAGTCTTACCACAAAAACTTATGTTTAAAGTCAATAATGGCATAGCAATATTTAATGAGCAGATTGCGTTTCAAAAGCCTAATATTAAAGCACAAATGGGCAGCCTGAATGGGCAGATAGATTTAAGCACTATGCAAAGCCAATTTAGCTTACAGCTGCCATTAGACAATAATGAAGCTGCACCAAAATTACGCATAGACTTATTAGCCAGTGCACAAATTACTGAAATTAATGTAACAACTGATGATTTATTAGAATATTATAAAGTCAAATTGTTAGAGAAAAATGTAAAGCGGTTAGAAGAGTTACAAATTGAAATAAAGCGTAAAAATGACGCTGAAATAAAACGCTTTGAGCAAGAAAAAACAGACAATGCAAACTTTAAAATAGAAATTCAACAACAAGTAGAAAAAGCAATAGAGACAAGAATGTTGCGCGAAATTCAAGCGAAAAACCCCGCAAAACCATTGATTATGCCCTATCTATTTTTAGATGGAACAGAGCAAGATGGAATAAGCTTATTAACAAATATAAGCTCATTATCACCCCGTGAGGTCAATATAATACCTTTACCAGAACCTTTGCCTTTGCCAGAACCAGAGCCTTTACCAGAACCAGAGCCTTTACCAGAACCAGAGCTTTTACCAGAACCAGAACCTTTACTAGAATTAGAGCCTTTACTAGAATTAGAGCCTTTATTAGAATCAGAACCTTTACTAGAGCCAGAACCTGATCTAGAACCAGAAACCAAAACACTTGAGCAATTGTTAGAAAGCCTGTCCGAAGGCAACTTAACGCCAAGTGATAATATTTTGGAAAATGAGTTCGGAGATGAATTTAGTATAGAACCTGTGCCGACCAATTAGTCTTTATAATATTGTAAAATAAACACCCGTACCGCACTCGATAAATTCTCATCTTTGCGTTTATTATCAATATTGGCAACAATCTGGGCAAGGCTTTTGTCTTTATCTTTGGCAATTGTCTTTAAAGCCTGCCAAAACTCGTCTTCAAGCGTAATACTGGTCTGATGTCCCAAAATATTAAAACTATGTTTTTGTGGTTTTGGCATTAGGTACTGACTCTAAATCACTTTGGTGCAATCATATCTTCAGGGCGGACAATCGCGTCATATTCTTCTGCCGAAACATAACCGCCGCCAACAGCCTCTTGCTTTAATGTCGTGCCGTTTTTATGCGCTGTTTTGGCAATTTTTGTGGCATTATCATAACCAATACTTGGCGCTAATGCGGTTACCAACATTAATGAACGCGACATTAAATCGGCAATCTGTTTCTCATTGGCTTTAAGCCCTACCAAACAATTATCGGTAAAACTTAGCGACGCATCGGCAATTAACCGAATAGATTGCAAAAGATTATAAGCCATAACAGGTTTAAATACATTCAGCTCCATATGCCCCTGTAAACCGCCTATGGTAATGGTCGTATGGTTACCCATCACCTGCGCACATACCATTGTCATCGCTTCACACTGGGTCGGGTTAACCTTACCAGGCATAATAGATGAGCCTGGTTCATTTTCAGGCAAAGACAATTCACCAAGTCCTGAGCGCGGTCCCGAACCTAACAAGCGAATGTCATTGGCAATTTTAGTCAAACTTACCGCAATGGTGTTTAACACGCCCGACATTTCAACAAACGCATCATGCGCGGCTAAAGCTTCGAATTTATTATCAGCAGTTACAAAAGGCAAACCTGTAATATCGGCAACTATATCGGCAAATTTTGTTGCAAATTCTGGTTTGGTGTTTAAGCCTGTTCCGACAGCGGTGCCGCCCTGTGCAAGCGGGTACATGCGCGGCATAGCGGCTTTAACGCGGATAATGGCATACTCCATCTGCTTGGCATAGCCCGAAAACTCCTGCCCCAGTGTTAATGGTGTAGCATCTTGTAAATGCGTACGCCCAATTTTAATAATATCTGCCCATTGGGTCGATTTTTTTTCAAGTTCGGCATGAATATATTCAAGCGCAGGCAATAATGTATGATGCAGCTGCTCAACCGCACCAATATGCATGGCGGTGGGGAATGTATCGTTAGAGCTTTGCGAACGATTGCAATGGTCGTTAGGGTGAACAGGGGTTTTAGAACCAAGCTCACCGCCCATAATTTCAATAGCGCGGTTAGAAATAACCTCATTGGCATTCATATTGCTTTGTGTACCAGAGCCAGTTTGCCAGACAACCAACGGAAAATGCTCATTAAGTTTACCATCGGTAACTTCAGTAGCGGCTTTAACAATGGCATCACAAATGTCTTTTTCTAAATTGTCTAAAGCATGGTTAGACAAAGCGGCAGCCTTTTTAACAATCCCTAAGCCACGAATAAGCGGTATTGGCATGGTCTCAATACCAATTTTAAAATTAATAAGCGAGCGGGCGGTTTGCGCACCATAATATTTATCAGTTGGCACTTCAAGAGGTCCAAAGCTATCAGTTTCTGTTCGCGTATTTGTCATTTTTTGTTCCGTTAATCAGTTTTTTTTCTAAACGCATCAAGGCTAACAACTTGTGCGCCTTGCTCGTCATTATTTTTTTCGGTAGAGTCTTCGGCGGTTTTATTACTTTCTTGTTCGGCATCTTTTTCTAATGTTTCGATAGCCTCGATAATTTCGGTAGGAATTTCGAATTGAATACCAAACTGCACATGCGGATCAAAAAAACCAATAATTGCCATAAGCGGAATTTCTAATTTTTCGGGAATATTGTTAAAGCTGAGTTCAATGCGCAACATACCATCTTTAACCTCAAGCCCCCAAAATTGGTGCTGAATAACAATGGTCATTTCTTCAGGATACTGCTCGTAAATGGTTTTAGAGATAGTAACACCAGGGAAGTTGGTATCAAATGAAACATAAAAATGATGGTCACCAGGCAGACCATTCTCGACAACATGTTCTAAAGCCCGCTTAACAACATTGCGCATAGCATCTTGTGTTAATTGCTCGTAATTCATTAAATCAATAGTCATAAGCTTAAGCTCCTATTTCGCTAACATGGTATTATTAACCACATTTATAGCAGATAGGTAAATAAAATTCGAATATTTATTTATAATTTAATTATAGGCTATAAATTTGGTGGATAGCTTACATTTAATGCTAACATTGTATGTGTATATTGGTTATACAAACGCTGTTTTGGGCAAATAAATGACGGTAAAATATAAATGACAAAAACACTACTCATTATCTGCACTGGCAATACATGCCGCAGCCCCTATGCTGCCCTTTTATTGCAGGATATGTTGGGCGACTATAAAGTTGTTTCGGCAGGTATAAAAGCCATTACTGGTCAAGGTGTAAGCAGCAATTGCCAAACCATATTAGATGGCTGTAAAAAATTGCAGGCAGAAAAGCACTATGCTACGAAATTAAACTATCAAATGTGCCAATCGGCCGATATTATTTACGCGATGGAAAACGAACATATAGAACATGTTGGAAAAATTTCGCCCAGTTCAAAAAATAAAACTCAATTGTTAGGCGTATCAATAGGCAATATAGAAATTGCCGATCCGTTTAACCACAGCCTAGCCACATACAAAGAACGCTTTACACTTATTGATAAAGCCTGTGTTGCGCTTGAGAAAATTTTGAATTAAAAGTCAAAAAGTCGA
>CAZHCZ010000037.1:5449-14493 GCA_964531635.1 uncultured Hyphomicrobiales bacterium
AATATTTAAAACCTAGTTTTTCTTTTGGTCAACCAATGCGCCTTTGGCAATCCATGGCATCATATCGCGTAGGTTTTTACCCACTTCTTCAATTTGGTGCGTGGCATTGCGTGCGCGGGTGGCTTTAAAGCTGGTTTGTGCAACTTTGTTTTCTAGCATCCAATCACGGGTAAATTTACCAGTTTGAATGTCGGTTAAAACCCGTTTCATTTCGGCCTTAGTTTCGGCAGTAATAATACGAGGGCCGGAAACATAAGCACCATATTCAGCAGTGTTTGAAATTGAATAATTCATGTTGGCAATACCACCTTGATAGATAAGGTCAACAATTAACTTAACTTCATGCAAACATTCAAAATATGCCATTTCAGGGGCATAGCCACCTTCGACAAGAGTTTCAAACCCAGCTTTAATAAGCTCAATTAAGCCACCACAAAGTACAACTTGTTCGCCAAATAGGTCGGTTTCACATTCTTCTTTAAAAGTGGTTTCAATAACGCCGCTGCGCCCGCCACCAACGCCAGATGCGTATGACAAACCAAGGTCATGGGCATTGCCCGTATAATCTTGATGAATAGCAATAAGGCAAGGCACACCACCACCGATAAGATATTCCCCACGTACAGTATGACCAGGGCCTTTAGGCGCAACCATAAGCACGTCAATATCTTTACGAGGTTCAATTAAGTTAAAGTGAACATTCAAGCCATGGGCAAAAAGTAAGGCTGAGCCTTCTTTCATATTGGCTTCAAGGTCGGCATAATAAATGTCGGCTTGTAGTTCGTCGGGTGTTAGCATCATCACCACATCTGCCCACTTTGCAGCATCGGCAACGGACATAACTTTAATGCCTTCGCCTTCGGCTTTTTTAATGGAATTGCTGTCTTCGCGCAATGCGACTACAATATCTGTAATGCCACTGTCGCGTAGGTTAAGAGCGTGAGCATGTCCTTGTGAGCCATAGCCTATAATGGCTACTTTTTTACCTTTAATGAGGTTTATATCAGCATCCTGATCATAATAAACGCGCATGTTTTTTTCCTTATGTTTACGTTTGTCTTATATTATTTTGTCTAACATTCATTGCGTATCGGTATCATGTACAGGCTCAGAACCGCGTGAAATAGCGGCGATGCCAGTACGAGATACCTCGACCAAACCCAATGGTTTCATGAGTATGATAAATTGGTTAACTTTGTCTTGTTTGCCAGTGATTTCAAAAATAAAGCTATCCATCGCGGCATCTATAGTATGGGCGCGAAACGCATCGGCAAGGCGTAATGCCTCTACCCGTTTTTGCCCAACGCCTGCCACTTTAACCAGTGCCATTTCCCGCTCAACAGCAGGCGCACCTAGTGTTAAATCGACAACACTATGCACAGGAATAAGGCGTAACAATTGTAGTTTAATTTGTGTAATTACTTTATCGGTCGCGGTGGTAACAATGGTAATGCACGAAACCTGTGACGATTTGTTAATTTCGCTCACAGTCAGGCTTTCAATGTTAAACCCGCGTGCCGAAAACAAACCAATAACCCGCGCTAAAACGCCCGCTTCATTATCGACCAATATAGAAAGTGTATGTTGATTATTTTGCATATTATTCCCTATACCAACGTCTTGCCATCGTCCGATACTTGAGTATCCGCGATAACATCTTCTAATATCATTTCATTATGTGCTGCACCCGATGGTATCATCGGCAAGCAATTTGCGTGTTTTTCGACCAATACATCGACAATAACCGGTCCATCATAATCAAGCATTTGTTTAATTGTATCATCGAGTTTAGAAGGGTCGGACACTTGTAAACCCAAACAGCCAAACGCCTCGGCAAGTTTAACAAAGTCGGGCAGGCTTTCGCTATAGCTCGACGAATACCGACCTCCATGTAACAATTGCTGCCATTGACGCACCATGCCCAAACGCTCATTATTCAATATAAATATCTTTATAGGCAATGAAAATTGCATAGCGGTGGACATTTCTTGCATACACATTTGCACAGAACCCTCGCCAGCAATACACACCACCAAATCATCTGGGTGGGCGGCTTGCACACCCAAAGCTGCAGGCAAGCCATAACCCATTGTGCCCAATCCGCCCGATGTCATCCACTGATTGGGTTCGTCAAATTTGTAATATTGCGCCGCCCACATTTGATGTTGTCCAACCTCAGTGGTAATAAATGTTTTTTGGTCCTTGGTCAGCTCATACAAACGTTCAACGGCGTTTTGCGGGCTAATAATTTCAGTAGAATTGTTATAATCAAAACTTTTGCGCGCGCGCCATAGCTCAATATCCTTAAGCCAGTCGGTCATATCGGCTTGGGTTTCACTGGCATTGCTGTCTTTCCAAAGCTTTACCATGTCTTTAAGTACAGATTTTACATCGCCAATAATCGGCACGTCAATTTGAACCACTTTATTAATAGAACTTGGGTCAATATCAATATGAATTTTTTTACTATTGGGCGAAAAGGCATCAATACGCCCTGTAATTCGGTCATCAAAGCGTGCGCCAACACAAATCATCACATCACAATCATGCATAGCCATATTGGCTTCGTACGAGCCGTGCATGCCCAACATTTTTAACCATTTATCGCCCGAAGCGGGGTAAGCGCCTAAGCCCATTAATGTCGAGGTTAGGGGAATTCCAGTAAGTTCAACCAATTCACGCAAAAAAACCGAGGCCTCAGGGCCACTGTTAATAACTCCGCCACCCGTATAAAAAACAGGTTTTTTGGCAGATTTTATTAAGTTAACCGCATCGGCAATTGCGCTGGGTATGCCATCTAAAACAGGCTTATAAGTTTTATGTTCGGTTACAATATTGCCAAAATATTCATATTCGGCAAACTGCACATCTTTAGGCACATCGACGACAACAGGTCCAGGGCGACCAGAACGTGCAATATAAAAAGCCTCATGAATAACCCGTTCAAGGTCTTCAACTTTACGCACTAAATAATTATGTTTTGAGCAAGAGCGGGTAATGCCAACAATATCGGCCTCTTGAAACGCATCTGTACCAATAAATGATGTCGGCACTTGCCCCGATATTACCACCATCGGAATACTGTCTAATAACGCGTCGGCAATGCCCGTAACTGCATTGGTCGCACCAGGGCCAGATGTTACTAAAACACAACCAACATCGCCAGTTGAGCGTGCGTAACCTTCGGCAGCATGGGTTGCGCCTTGTTCATGGCGCACCATATAATGTTTAATAGAATTTTGCTGATGTAAAGCGTCATAAATAGGCAATACCGCACCACCGGGGTATCCAAATAAGGTATCGACGCCTTGGTCGACCATTGCTTTTAAAATAATTTCGGCACCTGTTGCTTTTATTGCCATAATCGTTTCGCCTTTAATCCTTGCTATCGCTTAAAATATTAACTGTATAATTAAAATGAATTATGCTAACATGTAGCCTCTCCATTAAATACAAAATGTTTAAAGAATATTTACATGCCCGTCAAGAGCTAAAGCTTATTTTTGACAAGATAAATGACACTTGTCTTGTTGTTTGTTGCTCAAAAACACAATTATAGGTAATTAAATTACTTTTTTGCCATGTCATTTGCCTTTTTGCGAAACGTCGGCTCTCGGTTTTAGATTTTTCAATCGCTTCACCCATACTCATGTTGCCAATCAACGCTTCATTCATCTGGCGCACACCAATAGCCTTTAACGCAGTTTTATCGGCGGCAAGCCCCATCGACATAATCTGCTTAACCTCATCAAGCCCGCCCAATTCCAACATAATATCAAAGCGTGCGTTAATACGGTCATACAAATATTGCCGTTCAGGGCAAAGAATAAACTTATGTAAATTTAACCCCACCATTTTGGGTAAAAACTGTTTTAGAGGTTCATTTTGTTGCCAATCACTCAATGTTCGCCCTGTCGAATGAAACACCTCAAGCCCACGAATAACCCGCTGAACATCATTAATTTCAAGCCGTTCAGACAGCTCAAAATCAACATCAGCAAGTCGTTTATGCAAATTTTCATTGTCAATAAGTTTAGCTTCAGCCCGCCAAAACTGTCGAATATCGGCTTTAATGTTAGGAATAGGCGAAATACCATCAACCAAAGCGTTAAAATATAACCCTGTTCCGCCAACAATAATTGGTATTTTACCGCGTTTTAATATATCGACAATTTCACGGCTCACTTGTTCTAACCAATGCCCTACCGAATAATCCTGCGCTGCCGACATAGACCCAAATAACCGATGTTCGGCTTGTTTTTCATCTTCAAGCGTTGGTCGTGCCGAAATAATTTGCAACTCTCTGTAAACCTGCATACTATCGGCATTAACAATAACCCCGTTTAGTTTACGAGCAAGGGATAGGGCAACAGAAGACTTGCCACTTGCAGTAGCACCTGCAATAAGAATAATATTACGAATATGCGCAGTATCAATATTAAGATAATGCCCAATATTTTTATAAGGAGTATCCATGACCAATTTAATCACTCTCATAACGCCCCTTAACAAAAGAGCAATTGCTGATGACCTTATACTTAAAATAAAACAAATTATAGGGCAAGATTTTGTTGCTGCTTATTGGTTATCAACCGACGAAGCGTTGGAAATATCCTATAATGGGCAATTATCCCACGCCCAAACCACCGAAATTGTCGCATCACTCACTCCTCACCCAATAGATTACGCTTTTCAAGCACCCAACAACCAGCGTAAAAAACTGCTAATTGCCGATATGGACAGTACAATAATCGCCCAAGAATGTATAGATGAACTGGCAGATTATATAGGCATAAAACCCCAAATTTCGGATATTACCGAACGCGCTATGCAAGGCGAATTGGAGTTCGATATGTCGCTGCGTGAACGCGTAGCATTGCTAAAAAACATGCGTATAGAAGCACTAGAACAGGTTTTCGAAAACCAAATAACCCTGAACACAGGCGCAAAAACCTTAGTACAGACGATGAAAGCCAATGGGGCATACACCGCCCTAGTTTCAGGTGGCTTTACCTATTTTACCCAAAAAATACAGCAGTTAACAGGCTTCAACACCACAAGAGCCAACATTTTAAACTTCAAAAACAATAAGCTAGACGGCACAGTAATAGAGCCAATATTAGGCAAACAAGCAAAACTAGACAGCATGATAGAGTTTTGCAAATCCCAAAACATAACCCTAGCCGATGCCCTAGCAGTAGGCGATGGCGCAAACGACCTTGCAATGGTAACAAAAGCAGGTCTAGGCATAGCCTACCACGCCAAACCCATAGTCGCTAAGCAAGCAAGCGTAGCAATAAACCACTGCGATTTAACCGCATTGCTATACCTTCAAGGCTATAAAAAATCTGAGTTTATAGGGTAACTATTAGATATTTGGGTATAAGCGAAGTTATTTCCGTGCATCAATAATTGCTTGGCGTTCGGCATTGGGTAATGAGAAATAGCGTCCACATTCGGCGGAATTGTTAATGTTGGTGATTTTAACAATTTTGTTGTTCGATGCGGTTTCGATGCGTAATTTACATTGAAGAATACGCACTTGCCCTGCTTCTTTAATATATTTTTCGGTAAATAAATTAGGAATTATTGGGTCGGGAACTTTAACAATATAGGTTTTACCAAAGTCCTGAACTTTACGGGCAGGCGAGCTCCAAATATAGGCACTATTGCCTTGGCTATTTTTAGCCTGAAATTCACCCTTGCCATATTCAAAGAAAAAATCATTACTCTTTTTTCCTTGCCATTTGGCGAGGGCTAAATTGCTTTCTTCTTGGGCGGATAAATAAGCGCACGAGCTTAAAAATATTGGCAATATTATTATTGCTATAAATTTTAATGTCATTGTGTTCATTTATCCGACCTTATTTTTATTTTATGGGCAAAGCTACAAACCGAACACTACCATTTGGTTGTTCAACCAGCAACAAAATTTTACTACGGTCTTTGTCTTTGGTTTGTTTTATAATATCTCTAAGCTGCTCATAAGTGTTCACTTCATTGCGCGATGCTTCTAAAATGCGATCACCGGGGCGAAGCATTTTTTCGGCAGCTGCACTGTCACCTTCAACGCCAACAATCAGCAAACCTTTGGTTTCAGGGTCAAGCTTAAACTCTTCAATTATAGCTTCGCTTAATTCTTGTAACTCAATACCTAAAATTGTTTGAACATCGGACTTTGGTTTTTCAGCATTAACTTCGGCAAGGGCTTTTTTCTCACCTTCTTTAAGCAAGCCAACTTTAACCTCAAGTTCGAGTTCCTTACCATCTCGAATAACCACAATGGTTACATCTTTATTGATTTCGGTATTGGCGACAATTTTTGGTAAATCCGCTTGTGTAGGAACATCTTGGTTGTTAAATTTAATAATAACATCTTGAGCTTTAACACCAGCATCTTCTGCTGGGCTGTCTTTAAACACTTTGGCAACAAATGCGCCGCGTGCTTCATCCATGCCAATGCTTTCGGCAATATCATCGGTTACGTTTTGAATAACCACACCCAACCAACCGCGGCGGGTTTCGCCAAATTCTTTAAGTTGAGCAATAACAGGCATAACGGTCGATGCAGGAATAGAAAAACCAATACCAACATTACCACCGCTAGGCGATACAATGGCAGCGTTCACGCCAACAACTTCACCTTTAAGGTTAAATAATGGTCCACCGCTATTGCCCTTGTTAATGGCAGCATCGGTTTGAATAAAATCATCATAAGGGCCCGAATTAATATTACGTCCGCGTGCCGATACAATACCCGCACTTACCGATGAGCCAAAACCAAACGGGTTACCAATGGTAACAACCCACTCACCAACACGTAACTTTTCATCATCGCCAAACCCAACAAATTTAAGGTCATTTTCGCTCTCGACTTTTAACAAAGCAATGTCGACCTTTTTATCGGCACCAACGACTTTGGCAATCAATTCAGTGCCATCATTAAAAATAATAGTAATTTCATCGGCACCATTAATAACATGTTCATTGGTAACCAAATAACCATCTTTAGAAATTACAAAACCCGAACCCAGTGAGTTAACCCGACGCTTAGATTTTTTGCCGTCATTATTCTCGCCTTTAAACGATTCTTCATTAAAAAAATCTTTAAACAACTCTCCAAAAGGTGAGCCTTCAGGAAATTCAGGCGCTTGTAAGCGGCGTCCACCTTCTTCAACTACGCGTGTGGTCGAAATATTCACCACAGCATCTAGGTTTCTTTCGACCATATCGGCAATAGTATTCGTACCAATAGAGGCTATCATGTCACTTCTAGCGCTGGCAATGTTTACATTAAACATTGATATAAAAACAACCGATACCAAAGCAATATGCCGAGCAGATTTGCGGGTAAGATTTTGTATATTCATAAACGGGTTCTCTCCTAATTTTTACACTTAATTGTAACGTCTAATATGACCCTAAATAGGGCATAAATGGGGCGTAAGCTTCACAATAACGTGATTATAGAATTTTGCGCGAAAAAAAAGCAAGGCTTTAAAACCTTGCTTTCCTTCAAAACATGTAATTTTTAGTTTTGGCTTGTACCAAAATAACTAAAGAATTCAGAATCTGGCGAAAGCACTAGTGATGTATTATCACCGCTCAAGCTACTTTCATAAGCTTGCATTGAACGATAGAACTTAAAGAATTCAGGGTCTTTACCAAAAGCTTCGGCAAAAATTTCATTCTTTTGAGCATCGCCATCACCACGTAATATTTGCCCAGATTCTTCTGCCTTAGCAACAATAATAGTCGCTTGTTTATCGGCTTCAGCACTAATACGTTTGGCTTCTTGTGCGCCTTTAGCACGTGCAGCAGCAGCTTCTTGTTGGCGTTCTGTCCGCATTCTACCAAACACACTTTCGGAGTTGGCGTCGGGCAAGTCAGCACGGCGAATTTTAACATCGACAATAACAATACCAAAATCTTTGGCTTCGTTATTGGCTTGTTGTTGAATGCGGTTCATAAGTTCGGCACGTTTGTCACGCACAATAGAAACCAAGCTTTCACCACCCATAACACGACGGACAGATGAGTTTAAAATGGTTGCCAAACGGCTGTTTAGTGCAGCAACGCTACCACCAGATGATTCAACAAATTTTAACGGCTCAACAATGCGGTAACGCGCAAAAGCATCGACAACCAGACGTTTTTGGTTGGCAGTAATAACTTCTTGTTCAGGGCTGTCTAAAGACAATAAACGTTTGTCGATAAAAAACGCATCTTCATAGAATGGAATTTTAAAATAAAGCCCAGGTTCTTTAATTTCGCGGTCAAACTTACCAACCTGAAAAATAAGAACTTGTTGAGTTTGATGTACAGTAAAGGCCGAGAGAAAAGCAATAAATGCAATAAGACCTATAACAATAAGGGTTAGGTTACGTTTCATTATTTTTCTCCCTTTGCTCGTTTGTTAAGCTCAGTGAGCGGTAAATAAGGCACAACGCCACTGCCAGAACTATCAAGAATAATTTTGTCAGTTTCGGCATATATTTTTTCTAGAGTTTCTAAATAAATACGTTGGCGTGTTACCACAGGGGCTTTAACATATTCGTTATAAACGCTAGTAAAACGTGCGGCTTGACCCGTAGCTTCGGCAACGACCGATTGTTTATAAGCTTCGGCGCGTTGAACAACTTGCTCGGCAGTACCTCTGGCTTGTGGAATAACTCGGTTGCTATAAGCGTGAGCTTCGTTAATTAGGCGTTCTTGGTCGATACGTGCGGCTTGCACATCGTTAAACGCATCAATAACTGCGGCAGGGGCTTCAACTTTTTGCAACTGCACTTGAGTAATTTCGATACCAGATTTGTAACTGTCTAAAGATTCTTGCATTAATAGCTTAACATCTTCTTCGGTTACTTGGCGGGCTTCGGTTAAAATTGGTTGTAAGTTAGAACGACCAATCACTTCACGAACAGCGCTCTCAGCAATCATTTTAACGGTAGTCGAAGGCTGTTGCACATTAAACAAATAATCAGCAGCGCCATCACCTTTAATGCGCCAAAACACAGTAAAGTTAACATCAACAATATTTTCAT
>CAZHCZ010000037.1:14503-18092 GCA_964531635.1 uncultured Hyphomicrobiales bacterium
GTGGCTTTCATTTAGCCCGGTTTGTAAATTTGTACCGACACTAATTTGGCGTACATTAAGTACGTTAGGCGTTAATACAGTTTCAATTGGGTATGGTAGATGGTAATTAATACCAGGTAACGAGGTTTTAACAGCCTTACCAAAGCGCAAAACAACACCTTGCTCACCGGGTGATACTTGGTAAATACCAGTGGCCAACCAGCCAACAAATATTAAAGCACCAATAATCATTATTCCTACTGGGCCAAAACCACCAGGTAGAACTTCTTTTAGTTTTTGCTGACCTTGGCGTAACAATTCGTCAAGTTCAGGAGGTGTGCCATTGCCACCACCATTGCCACCGCCACCACTTGGTGGTTTGCCCCAAGGGCCTTGATTTTTTGGTTCGGGTGGCTTTGAGCCATTGCCGTTATTGCCCCAAGGGTCTTTTCCGTCAGCCATCGATATTCCTCTCGTATTCGGTATTAAAAACTTGTTTTTATCTATTCAACTTTATAAGCAAAGCCTATAAAAAGCGCAAGTCTTATATAAATTTCAGTGCATATATTAAATAATCATTGTATGGTTTTTTTCAAGGGTTAAAATGATATTTAGTTAAAATTCTTAAGCGAGATGACTATGGCAGAAAATGACAAGAAAAAACATTCACTTATTAATCTAGTGCCAAAAAAGCCTTCTGGTCAACATAGCCCATTGGGTGCGCTAGGTTCAAAAGCCAATAGTGATAGCTTAAAACAGGTTAAAAACATTATTCTTGTGGCATCGGGTAAAGGCGGTGTTGGCAAATCTACAGTGGCGGCAAACCTAGCAATGGCATTGTCTGGCAGTGGCAATAAAGTCGGTCTGTTAGATGCCGATATTTACGGTCCAAGCCTACCAACTATGTTCGGCATACTGCAAAAACCACAGTTAGACAATAACAAGCGAATGAAACCTTTGGAAAAATTCGGCATTAAATTAATGTCGATAGGTTTTATTGCCGATACCAACAAAGCCATGATATGGCGCGGCCCGATGATTCAAGGCGCATTGCTGCAAATGCTAAACGAATGTGCGTGGGGTGAATTGGATTACTTGATTATAGATTTGCCACCAGGAACAGGCGACATCCAACTGACCTTAGCGCAAAAGTTTAACATTAAAGGCGCAATTATAGTTTCAACCCCGCAAATTCTCGCGCTAGACGATGTCCGCCGTGGTATGCAAATGTTTACAAAAACCAACGTGCCTATTTTAGGTATAGTCGAAAATATGGCATGGTTCGAGAGCGAAGACGGGACAAAAAATTATATATTCGGCAAAGACGGTGCTAAAATGATAGCAGAAAAAATCAAAGTCGACCTCCTAGCCCAAATTCCCCTAATCCCCACTATAGGCATGCAAGCCGACATAGGCGAACCCATAACCCACTTTGCACCTGATAGTGTTGAGGCGGGGTATTATATAGAGTTGGCTAAAAAGCTTGTCGGTAAACTCTGAAATATTTTTCAACTACACCTAGTGAACGAAAGTTAGCGCTCCTGCAAATGCTACGGGTTCTCACATTTATACAGTCGGCTACGCCTCCTTGTTAGCACTTGCGTGCGGGCTTAAGCCCTTGCTTGCCGCGCGTCTGCCTGCCTTTTGCTCATAACTAAGACTGCACTCGCGCTCACTGAAATGCTGCGGGTTCTTGGTGGCAAACGAAAGGTTGTTGTTTTAAGCCCTGTCCAAAGCCACAAACGCATAGTTGCTTTCATCATTTGTGCCTGCTTTGATGGGTTTTCGGCTGGTTTCAGCCCAATTGGTTTTATCAAACTCAGGAAAAAAAACATCGCCTTTTGGTTTTATGTCAACTTCGGTGATATAAAGACAATCGGCAAGCTCCATGCCTAGTTTATAAATTTGTGCGCCGCCGACAATCATAATTTCATCTTGTCCATCGCGGTGGGCTATTAATTTTGCGGCTTTTATTGCGTTGTTTAAATTGTCTGTAATAACAACGTCTTTATCGGCTTGGTAATTTTGGTTTCGGGTTATAACAATAGAAGTCCTGCCCGGTAATTTACCCATGCTTTCAAACGTATTGCGCCCCATTATCATTGGTTTGCCGATGGTTTTGGCTCTAAAATACTTTAAATCGCCACTTATATGCCAAGGCATTTTATTGTTTAAACCAATCACACCATTTTTAGCAACAGCGGCTATTATAGATATTTTCATAACAGCCTCCTATACGGCAATCGGCGCTTTAATGCTGGGGTCGGCATTATAATCAACCAAATTAAAATCTTCAAACTTAAAGTCGAATATATCGGTAATATTGGGGTTAATAAGCATTTTAGGCAAAGCTTTTGGGGTGCGCGAAAGTTGTAATTTTGTTTGTTCTTCGTGGTTTAAATAAATATGTGCATCGCCTAGAGAGTGAACAAAGTCACCCGCTTTTAGCCCGCAAACTTGCGCCAACATCATGGTAAATAAAGCATAAGAGGCAATGTTAAACGGCACACCTAAGAAAATATCGGCACTGCGTTGGTAGAGTTGGCACGATAATTTACCATCTGCGACATAAAACTGAAACAAACAATGACAAGGCGGTAAAGCCATATCGTTCACATCGGCGGGGTTCCAAGCGGTAACAATATGCCGCCTGCTGTCTGGGTTGTTTTTTAAACTTTCCACCAATTGTTTAATTTGGTCGATAGTTTTACCATTCCCTGCAGGCCAATTGCGCCATTGATATCCATAAACAGGACCTAAATCGCCATTTTCGTCCGCCCAGTTGTCCCAAATTCCCACACCATTCTGTTGCAAATATTTAATATTGGTATCACCTGCAATAAACCATAATAACTCATGGATAATAGACTTTAAATGTAGCTTCTTAGTGGTAGTAACAGGAAAACCTTGGCTTAAATCAAACCGCATCTGATAACCAAACACGCTTTTTGTTCCTGTACCAGTACGGTCAGTCTTTACAGTGCCATTTTCATGCACATGTTTTAATAAATCTAGATATTGTTGCATTAGCTTTTGACCCTAGGAATCACTTTTTTGTAAATTAATAACATCTACCCTTTAAATTGTCTCATTTATTTGCTATATTGTATTTGTCGGACTTGTTTCGACTATGGTGATAAATTGCCTGTAGAATAAACCATTCGGACCCGGGGGCGGTACCCGGCGCCTCCACCAACTCATTTACTTGGGGTAACCCATTTTCATATGGGGGCGAAATAGGATCGACGAGGGCGTAAAAACTTGATTTTCACTCGGTATTGTACCACCGTTATCGGACTGTTACTATAATTGCAAATGACAATTATGCAGAGGCACGTTTAGCTGCTGCTTAAGCAGTTCGACATGTTTCGAATGAACTCCGAACCTTCAACCGTTCGGCGGGGCTTTGGGCACCTGGCAACAGAACGCCCTACCTTTTTATGCAATAAAAATGTAGGTTCGTAATGTTGACAGAGGTTTTTCATGCGTAGCATGTAAAAACAAGCGTCGCGTAGCAGCCCATACCAAATGCAACAGAACGCTCGAGCAAGCCCTCTTCGCCCCTATACACCTAACATTTCTAGACCTTATGCTAAACTTATACATGTTA
>CAZHCZ010000038.1:0-17889 GCA_964531635.1 uncultured Hyphomicrobiales bacterium
GAATGTCAATATAAACATATTCAATATCAATGACAAATTAAAAATATTCAGTACTAAGGTCAAGTGCAAAACATACAGTACCATAGCAAAGGTCAAAACATACAGTACCAAAACCAAGCTCAAAATATTCAGTACCAAAACCAAGGTCAAGGGCAAAATATTGTTTTGCAATAAAATACAGTCGGCAATTGATATATCAAAAACAAAGCTTAGCATTTTTGCTAAGCTTTTTTTATATCTACATTTAATTTACACACACACCTTAAATAAGAAAACGGGCGGTTAATTAAAACCACCCGCTCAATACGCAAAACCATATTCCCAACGCAAAACTAATTTCGAGAAACACTCAAAAGGAAACGCACCTAAAAACTAGGGCGTAAAATTACTAAAAATGTAGGAGAAAATACTTGTGTAATTACAAAAGCATAGTGCATAGATATTTTTAACTTTCTGTTAATAATGCAAACAATTCTTGTTTGATAAACTCTATAAACAAATTAACCGACAATGGTTAACATTCCTTCATCAAACAATTTTCTTTTGTATATTTTAAAAATATACATAATTTTTAAAAACAATGATGTTTCTTGTGGGTTGTTCTGAAATTTAATAAGAAAGTAACATATCCATACTTTTAGCAAAAATAATATAAACAAGCTTGCAACTTACAAAATCTGCCCTTACGATGTTTAACAAGGGGGGGAAACCTCATTATTAATACCAACAAACGGAGTCTGCATGACAGTATCAGCTTTACTCAAAAATAAAGATAAAAATATTTTAACCGTTCTTCAATCCAACTCCCTTCAAGATGTATGCGCGATACTTGCAGAAAAACGCATCGGCGTGCTTATTGTCTGCAAAGAAGATGGTGTTGTAGAAGGTATTATTTCCGAACGTGATATTGTACAAGCCATTGCAAAGTCTGGGCAAAACATTCTCAGTGCCAAAGTCGCCCAACACATGACCCCCGACCCAATAACCTGTTCGCCACTCGAAACCGTAAATCAAATTATGGCAAAAATGACCAAAGGACGCTTCCGCCATTTACCCGTGTTAGAAGACGGCAAGCTTATCGGTGTTATTTCCATAGGCGACATTGTAAAAGCACGTATAGAATCGATGGAACAAGAAGCCGATGCAATGGCGCAATATATTGGTGGTTAAGCGCCCAACAGGGGCAAGTTTTTAACAGTGTGATAGCGCAAAGCCATAGATATACATTGACGCAACTCCACTATTGGAAGCTTGCTTTTCTTATTAAGAACAATGGCTCTGTTCGTTTCATATTTAAAAGTATCACCAAATATTTCTTTAAAAACTTCGACTAGGCGGGTTTTGCAAATAAAGTAAATTCGAATTTCGTTTGGGTTTGTTAGCGACCAGCTCATTCTTAACGTACTGCCACCTTTAACCAAGTAACTCGGCTGCCCCCATTTTAGAGCTTCTTCTACTGCACCCAAATTTTCATTTTCAGCAATATCAAAAACCAGTTGCCTAATTTTTGAAACCAACGCCCTAATATCATCAGGGTAGTTTGAGAATATCTGCATTACATCATTAGTCATACCCCCTCCCCGTCAAGTAGAGTGGCATAATAATTTTTATAAATTTTGACATTTTATACTATTATTCAGAAATAGGAACAGCAGGTTGGCTTGGCGTAACTTGGTTTAACAAAGCATCCAACGACCTATCAGCCCCACTCACAGGCACCGACACTCCGTCGACATCTTCAGTTAAAATAGAGGTTGCTCCATTTTGAAGTTTGGTAATATACGTCAAAGAAAGACTGGTAACAAAAAACAAAATGCCCAAAGTAACGGTAACTTTAGTTAAAACGCTGCTCGCACTACGGCTAGACATAAGTGAATCGCCGCCACTACTGCCACCAATACCCAATGCCCCGCCTTCAGAGCGTTGCAATAAAATAACAATAACCAGTGCAATAACAATAATTAGATGAAAAGCCCACAAAGCAGTTTGAAACGTTTCCATTATCTATCCATTCGTCAAAGCTCAAATTTTGAGCAATATTATAAGTCGTTTGCTTTTACACCAACATATTATAAAACACAAGCATTCAAAGCCTAATATACCTCAATATCGCCTTTCTCCCACAAAGCAGTTGTTTCAAGGTAAAATTGTTCAAACCTATCTTCCAAAATAGCCTTGCGCATTCCCGCCATAAGTTCCTGATAATAAGCCAAATTGTGCCAAGTTAATAACATTGCCGCCAAATATTCATTGCATTTCATTAAATGATGTAAATAAGCGCGGCTATACCGATGCGATGCTTCACACGGGCTATTTTTATCAAGCGGGCGCGGGTCATCAGCATGTCGAGCATTTTTTAAATTCACCTTACCTCTGTGGGTAAAGCACAACCCATGCCGCCCTGCCCGCGTTGGCATTACACAATCAAACATATCAACCCCACGTCGAACCGCTTCAATGAGGTCACTGGGTGTACCCACTCCCATTAAATATCGCGGTTTGTCTTTGGGTAAAAAGTCAGCGGCATAATCTAGCACTTCCAACATAACCTCCTGCCCCTCACCTACAGCAAGCCCGCCAATAGAATAGCCATCAAAATCCATATCAACCAAGCCCTTAGCACTTTCCTCGCGTAGGTCTTTATAGGTCGAGCCTTGCATAATACCAAACAAAGCCTGTTTTGGTCTGTCTCCAAACTGCACCTTAGAACGGTCAGCCCAACGTAAGCTCATGCGCAAACTATCAGCCGCTTGTTTTTCAGTCGCAGGATGGGGTGTACATTCATCGAGTTGCATTTGAATATCTGCACCCAATAAACATTGAATTTCGATACTGCGCTCGGGTGTTAAGTTATATTTCCGCCCATCAATATGGCTCTGAAACTCAACCCCTTGCTCACTCATTTTACGCAATTTCGACAGGCTCATCACCTGAAAACCACCACTATCGGTCAATATCGGCTTATCCCACTGTATAAATTTATGCAACCCACCAAGCCGCTCAATCCGCTCTGCACAGGGGCGTAACATTAAATGATAGGTATTGCCAAGCACAACCTCTGCACCAAGTTCAGCCACTTGGTCAAGATACATTGCCTTAACCGTTCCTGCTGTACCAACAGGCATAAAGGCAGGCGTTTTAATATCGCCTCTTGATGTATTAATTACCCCAAGCCGAGCTTTGTCGTTGGTTTTTTTTAAGTTAAATTTAAATTTCATTTTTAAATATTCATTCGTTATAGAGTTATTATCAGCTGGCGTATTTTAAAACCACAACGCCACCAATTATCAAAAACACACCCAAATAGCGCATAAGGCTTGTTGCGTCACCATAAAAGACAATGCCAACAAAAAATGTCCCTGCTGCGCCAATACCAGTCCAAACCGCGTAGGCTGTACCAATTGGAATAGTTTTTTGTGCCATCCATAATAACATACCACTGACAGTCATAAAACCAATAGCAATTAATATCCCCATTATACGGGTGGCATCATTCTGCGCTATTTTTAAACCAACAGGCCAACCTATTTCAAATACCCCAGCAAGTACTAAATATATCCATGCCATATTTATCTCCAAATAATAAGTATTCTTATGCCGTTTATTTTACATGAATTATATTTTAAGTAAAAGGTTATGGTGCTTTTTCCAACAAACAAGCATCGCCATAAGAATAAAACCGATAGCCATTTTCTATAGCCACTTTATAAGCATTTTGCATAATTTCCAACGATGTAAATGCACTCACCAACATAAATAAAGTTGATTTTGGCAAATGAAAGTTAGTCAATAAAACATCAACCGCTTTAAACTTATAACCGGGGGTAATAAATATATCGGTTTCATCGGCAAATGGTAAAATTTCACCCTCATCATTAGCTGCACTTTCAAGTAGGCGCAAACTGGTTGTTCCTACGGCAACAATCCGTCGCCCTGCCTGCTTTGCAAGGGTTAGTTTTTCAGCAATCTCACTACTAATAAACCCATATTCCGCGTGCATAATATGCGCATCTGTATTATCGACCACCATCGGTAAAAACGTCCCTGCCCCTACATGTAGAGTTAAAAACACAATTTCGACATTCTTTGCACGCAGTTTCTCAAACAATTCATCGGTAAAATGCAAGCCAGCCGTAGGTGCTGCAACCGCACCTTTTTCATTGGCATAAACTGTTTGGTAATCCTCTAAATCCTTCTCATCACAAGCACGTTTACTCGCAATATACGGCGGCAAAGGCATTTCCCCCGCAAGCATAATCGCCGCATCAAGCTCAGCGGCCGACTTGTTAAATAACAAATGCAACTCGCCACCGTTTTTAGACAATATTTCAGCACTAAGCCCGCCATCAAACAATAAAACCTCACCAACCCTAGCCCGCTTGGCAGGCTTAACAAATGCCACCCACTCGTTTATAGTTTTTTTCATATGCAGAGTGACCGATATTTTAGCGCTAAATTCTCCGCGCACTCGCACCGCTTGCAACCGTGCAGGAATAACCTTGGTGTCATTCAACACCAAAACATCACCCTCATTTAGCAAATCAGCCAATTCATAATAATGATGATGGGCAATATCACTATTTCCAACCCGCAATAATTTACTGCTATCCCTAGGTTCTACAGGTCTTAAGGCAATGTTTTCTTCAGGCAAAGTAAAATCGAACTCATCGACACGCATAACAGCTCCTAATAATTTTTATTCCTTATAAAACACCCACAAAAAAAAGCCACCTAAAACAGATGGCTTTTAAATTTAATATATTCAAATCAACTAGTGAAGAATTTGACTTAAGAATAACTTAGTACGCTCATTCTGCGGATTAGCAAAGAAAGGTTCAGGTTTATTTTCTTCAATAATCTGCCCCTCGTCCATAAAGATAACCCGATCAGCAACTTTGCGCGCAAAGCCCATTTCATGCGTCACACAAATCATAGTCATGCCTTCTTCAGCAAGGTCAGTCATCACGTCTAGCACTTCTTTAATCATTTCTGGGTCAAGTGCAGATGTTGGTTCATCAAACAACATAATGCGTGGTTTCATGCATAAAGAACGCGCAATCGCCACACGCTGTTGCTGTCCACCCGAAAGTTGACCAGGGAATTTTGAAGCCTGCTCAGGGATTTTCACTTTATGCAAAAATTCCATAGCAATTTCTTCAGCTTCAACTTTAGCCATGCCACGAACCCATATAGGTGCAAGGGTGCAATTTTCTAAAATTGTCAAATGCGGAAACAAATTAAAATGTTGAAAGCACATGCCAACTTCACGGCGTACTTCGTTAATTTTTTTCAAGTCATTTGTTAATTCGATGCCATCAACAATAATATCACCTTGCTGATGCTCTTCCAAACGGTTGACACATCTAATCAATGTTGATTTTCCAGAACCCGAAGGCCCACAAACAACAACAATTTCACCTTTATCAACATTTAGGTTGATGTCACGTAATACGTGAAAGTCACCATACCATTTATGCATATTAACTATTTTAATAGCCTTGTTTTCATCACTCATTTTAATATCCTAACCTTATTAATGTCCAGTGTGCAGTTTTTTCTCTAAATGTAAGCTGTAACGAGACATGCCGAAACAGAAGATAAAGAAGAAAGTTGCAATAAATAAATATATTTCGGTGCTCAAACCTGCCCAATTGCTATCTGCAAGTGCAGCTTTACCAATCCCAAGCGGGTCAAACAAACCAATAATCACTACTAATGTGCTGTCTTTAAACAAACCAATAAAGCTACTCACAATACCAGGGATGGATATTTTTAAAGCTTGAGGCAAAACAATCAGCCCCATGCTCTGCCAATATGACAAGCCCAAAGCGTCAGCCGCTTCATATTGTCCACGCGGAATAGCAGCAAGGCCACCACGAATAACTTCTGCCAAATAAGCAGCTGAGAATAATGTCACCATTATCAGCACTCGTATTAGCAAGTCGAAATTCCACCCACTAGGTAAAAAGTAAGACAATAGTGTCGAAGCAATGAATAACAGAGTAATTAGCGGTACACCACGAATAAACTCAATAAACAAAACAGCAAATAGTGAGAAAACAGGCATATCAGATATACGTGCCAATGCAAGGCCAATACCAATTGGCAACGCTAAGAAAATACCTGTTAAGCCAATAATAAGCGTTAGCATAAAGCCACCATATTTATTAGTCAAAACAATCGGCAAGCCAAGAGTTTTAGAACCAACAACTAATACAGCACAAATAAGTATTAATATAATTGCGCCCCACAAAGCACCTTTTATTTCGCGAATTTTCTCTACTAAAACAATGGTTATTGCAATAGCCACAAGTAAAAAGGCTATATTAACCCGCCATCTTTCAGATTCTGGGTAAAACCCATAGACAAATTGGTCAAAGCGATTATAGACAATAGCCCAACAAGCACCATCCGGATTAATCGCGTTACACTCAACACGACTACTCGCGCCTAGCACAACGCTATCAATAAATGCCCAACTAATTAATGGTGGGATAGTAAGAGCTAAGAACACCAATGTGACAACGGTTATAATACCACTACCTATTGATGAAAATAAGTTCTCTCTTACCCACTTAACAGCACCAGGTTGTTGGTTTGGCGCTGGTAATCTAGGGGACATACCAACTTCATATTTCGGAGTTTGTTCACTCATATCAATTACCTTTCCACCAGTGCAACACGTTTATTATACGCATTCATAATACTTGAAACTACTAACGAAATTGTTAGATATGTCAGTAAAATAATGCCCATACTTTCAATAGCTCGACCAGATTGAGTAAGCGTAATACCACCCAATGTTGCCACAAGATCCATATAACCAATAGCAATCGCCAAAGACGAGTTTTTGGTTAAGTTTAGAAATTGGCTAATTAATGGAGGAATAATAACCCGCATTGCTTGAGGTATAACTACTAATTTCATGGTTAAACTGGCTTTAATACCCAGCGCATTTGCAGCTTCACTCTGCCCATGGCTAACCGACATAATACCAGCCCGCACAACCTCAGCAATAAATGCACCTGTATAAATAGAAAGTGCCAACCAAAGTGCTAAAAACTCTGGTCTAATGACAAAGCCACCAACAAAGTTAAAGCCTTTAAACACTGGCCAAGTCGTATCAAGCGGTTGCCCCATTATAAAATAAGCAAGAACTGGTAATAATATTATTACCCCAAGACCAACTAAAAATACTGGCAATTGTTTGCCTGTAGTATCTAAAACACGTTTAGCATAGCCTTTAAAGAATATAGCAAATGCTATGCCTGCAAAGAGCGCAATCCATACCCAGCCAAAACCTTCTAACGGTACTGGTTGTGGTAAGTATAGCCCACGATTGGTAATAATAACGCCTTCAATAAGTGCCTCAGCTGTTCTTACAGATGGTAATGAATTAATAATAATACCATAAAATAGTAAAATTTGCAGCAAGACTGGCGTATTACGCGCAACCTCAACATATACTTGCATTAACCTTGAAACAACAAAGTTATTTGATAACCTAGCAATACCAGCTGAAAAGCCCAATATTGTAGCAAGAATAACTCCACAAACCGCTACAAGCAGTGTGTTTAACAGTCCAACTAATCCCGCTCTAAAATGGGTATCAGCTGCGCTGTAAGGTATAAGTGTTTGACCAATATCATAACTGGCTGTATTCCATAGGAAATCAAAGCCTACTTCAACATTCAGTCTGTTTAAGTTTACAACCGCATTATTTACAAGCCATGTAAAAAACAATAAAACACCGATAATTGCAATAATTTGCATAATTATACCGCGGATTTTTTTATCTCTCCACATTGCCCCCAACGAAACAGGTTGTGCTTTTGGAACATTCGTGACGCTCATGTTGCCCATCCAAATTTAAAATTTAAAAAAAAAAAGCGAACCCTCATCCCTAGAAACCCAAAAGCTCTACTAAAGGATGAGGATTCGCCACATATTATAATAACTAAATGTTATTACTTAATTGGTGGAGCATACTGGATGCCGCCATTTGTCCAAAGAGCATTTAAACCACGCTCAAGTTTTAATGGAGTATTTACACCAATATTGCGTTCGAATGATTCAGCATAGTTACCAACTTGAGTAATGATATTCATTCCCCAGTCTTCACTTAGACCTAACTGCTTACCAAGACCAGCATTAGCTGTACCTAGAAGTTTTTGAACAGCAGGGTTGCTTGCATCTTTAGAACGTTCTACAGCATTTGCAGCTGTAACACCTAGTTCTTCAGCGTTTAGTGTTGTGTTATGTACCCACTTCACAATGTCAAACCATTGATCATCACCATGACGTACTACAGGGCCAAGAGGCTCTTTAGAAATAACTTCAGGTAAAATAACAAAATCCTCAGGCTTATCTAGAGCTGAACGAAGACCAGCAAGTGCAGATCCGTCAGTTGTATAAACGTCACAACGACCAGCAATATAAGCTGAACGACCTTCATCACCAGTATCCACAGGGACTGGCTCATATTTCATGCCTTGTAGGCGGAAATACTCAGAAACGTTAAGCTCTGTTGTTGTACCCGTTTGAACACAAATAGATGCACCATCTAATTCTGTAGCAGAATTAATACCCATGTTTTTGTTAACCATGAAGGCTTGTCCATCATAATAGTTAACACCAGCAAAGTTAAGCCCTAGGCTAACGTCGCGAGTTAGTGTCCATGTTGTTGTACGAACAAGCAAATCAATTTCGCCAGACTTAAGCACTTCAAAACGTACTTTAGATGTTAGAGGTGTAAACTCAACTTTAGTTGCGTCACCCAACACAGCAGCAGCGATTGCACGACAACCGTCTACATCAAGGCCAACCCAGTTGCCTGAATCGTCTGGAGCAGCGAAACCAGCAAGACCAGTTGAAACGCCGCACTTTAAAAAGCCACGTTCTTGAACTTCTTGTAATGTACCAGCAGAAGCAACACCAGATACTGTAAGTGCTGCAATACCAATAGCTAATGGTAATAATATTTTCATTTTAATTCCCTATTTTAATTTTACTATACTTCACAGGCTATGTGAGGCAATCTCCCCGTGCAGTTAATTTTAATTTGCCACTTGCACTTTTAAAAGCATCAAACAGCAAATTCTACACCCTGCCATCAAAAAACTTTATGGGCAAAGAGTCAAGACCGAAAATGATTTATGCTATAAAGATTATAGTTTGCTCATGAAACAATCATCAAAGTCCAATATTTTGGCAATATTTACTGTTTTTATGTAAGATTACAGCAATTACTGCTGTCGCTAAGTTAATATTGTATTATTTATCCAGCCCAGATGGTTAACTTTTGCCCATGACGCACAAATTTTACTCAACATATATCAAAATAATTTATGTATTTACATAGTGCATAAGCAAAGTGTTTGTTTGTCATCAATAATACAAAAAAATTATATGTCCCGCATTATTTACAAGCCATGTAAAAAACAATAAAACGCTGGTAATTGCAATAATTTGCATAATTATACCACAGATTTTTTATCTCTCCACATTGCCCCAATGAAACAGGTTGTGTTTTGGGAACATTATTAACGCTCATGTTACCCATCCAAATTTAAAAAAAAGCGAACCCTCATCTCTAAAAGCCCAAAAGCTCTACTAAAGAATGAGGATTCGCCAACATATTATAATAACTAAATGTTATTACTTAATTGGTGGAGCATACTGGATGCCGCCATTTGTCCAAAGAGCATTTAAACCACGCTCAAGTTTTAATGGAGTATTTACACCAATATTGCGTTCGAATGATTCAGCATAGTTACCAACTTGAGTAATGATATTCATTCCCCAGTCTTCACTTAGACCTAACTGCTTACCAAGACCAGCATTAGCTGTACCTAGAAGTTTTTGAACAGCAGGGTTGCTTGCATCTTTAGAACGTTCTACAGCATTTGCAGCTGTAACACCTAGTTCTTCAGCGTTTAGTGTTGTGTTATGTACCCACTTCACAATGTCAAACCATTGATCATCACCATGACGTACTACAGGGCCAAGAGGCTCTTTAGAAATAACTTCAGGTAAAATAACAAAATCCTCAGGCTTATCTAGAGCTGAACGAAGACCAGCAAGTGCAGATCCGTCAGTTGTATAAACGTCACAACGACCAGCAATATAAGCTGAACGACCTTCATCACCAGTATCCACAGGGACTGGCTCATATTTCATGCCTTGTAGGCGGAAATACTCAGAAACGTTAAGCTCTGTTGTTGTACCCGTTTGAACACAAATAGATGCACCATCTAATTCTGTAGCAGAATTAATACCCATGTTTTTGTTAACCATGAAGGCTTGTCCATCATAATAGTTAACACCAGCAAAGTTAAGCCCTAGGCTAACGTCGCGAGTTAGTGTCCATGTTGTTGTACGAACAAGCAAATCAATTTCGCCAGACTTAAGCACTTCAAAACGTACTTTAGATGTTAGAGGTGTAAACTCAACTTTAGTTGCGTCACCCAACACAGCAGCAGCGATTGCACGACAACCGTCTACATCAAGGCCAACCCAGTTGCCTGAATCGTCTGGAGCAGCGAAACCAGCAAGACCAGTTGAAACGCCGCACTTTAAAAAGCCACGTTCTTGAACTTCTTGTAATGTACCAGCAGAAGCAACACCAGATACTGTAAGTGCTGCAATACCAATAGCTAATGGTAATAATATTTTCATTTTAATTCCCTATTTTAATTTTACTATACTTCACAGGCTATGTGAGGCAATCTCCCCGTGCAGTTAATTTTAATTTGCCACTTGCACTTTTAAAAGCATCAAACAGCAAATTCTACACCCTGCCATCAAAAAACTTTATGGGCAAAGAGTCAAGACCGAAAATGATTTATGCTATAAAGATTATAGTTTGCTCATGAAACAATCATCAAAGCTTTAGGCTTAAGCAGTATCTGCTCTTTTGCTCACAAACACAGAAACTCTTCTGCCAACAAGTTAATATTGCATTACTTATCCAGTAGTCATCGTTAACTTTTACCCATTACATCACCAATGATACAATAAATTTACATATACCAGCCTTAATAATCCTTAAATTTGCCGAGTAAAACAAGTTATTCACCTGCTGACATGGCTTTAGCATATGGTCTATCACATCGTTATCTAATTGATTTGTATTGTAAATTTAATAATTATAGTTAAAATTATAGCTTCCAAATGTTCCAAGTTTATAATTATATTGTACTCTTTTTTGAAATCTGTACTATTAAGCTATGGTTAATTAAGTATGTTGATTCGAATTTTGATTTTTAGGTCATATCATTATTCGGATAAATATGTGGCGTGTTTATACTTAGAATTTAAGTATGCACTTTCATAGATTTATTTATAATTTAAATTAAATGCGGTATATGGGGAGTTTTCAGTGCCTATATTAGAAGAATATCCAAACACACAAAGCGCAGAACAAGCTGAGGTTTTTCAAGTTTCAGGGCGCGTAAAATGGTTCGACCCAGGTAAAGGCTTCGGCTTTTTAATTGCCGATGATGATAGTGGCGACATTTTAATTCATGTCAGTTGCTTACGCAAAGGCGGTTTTGAAACCGCACATGAAGGCGCGCATATTGTTTGCGAGGCTATAAAAAGCAAACGCGGTTGGCAAGCACTCACGATACTAAGTGTCGATTTAAGCACAGCAACCCCTCCAAATTCTAAAGAACCTGCCAATACACGTTATAATGTAACGCCGAATAGCGATTTTGAACTTGCCATTGTAAAATGGTTCAACCGCAAAAAAGGCTATGGCTTTGTTACCCGTCCCAATATGAATGAAGATATTTTCGTCCACATGGAAACTATGCGTCGTTTTGGTTTTTCTGAATTGCGTGCAGGGCAAGAAATTTTGGTTCGTTTTGGCGATGGTCCAAAAGGTCTAATGGCAGCTGAACTTAAGCCGTTAAGCGAAAAGGGCAATCTAAACACGCATTAAAATCTTGTTATTTTTAATTATAAAGATTAAATATAAGTCATAAAACATTTTATTGGACAGTTATGACATATATAGACGCGAATGATGCCCCGCTAACCCGCACTACGCAAATAAAAATATACAATGAAGATGCCTTTATTGGCATGCGAAAAGCAGGCAAAATTGCCTCTGCTGCATTAGATATGATTGGCGAACACGTAAAAGTTGGCGTCACCACAGAAAAGCTCGACCAACTTATTCTCGACTTTGGCGTAGATAATAATGCAGTCCCCGCGACATTAAACTATAAAGGCTATACACACAGCTCCTGCATTTCAATAAACCACGTCATTTGCCACGGCATTCCTTCGGGTAAAAAACTAAAAAATGGCGATATTCTCAATATAGACATTACATATATTGTCGATGGTTGGCATGGCGATAACTCACGGATGTATGTAGCAGGCACGCCCAAACGGATTGCCGAAAGGCTCATCAATGTCACCTACGAATCGCTAATGCGCGGTATAGCCGCAGCAAAACCGGGGGCAACCACAGGCGATATTGGTTATGCAATTCAACAATATGTCGAGTCCGAACGTATGTCAGTAGTGCGCGACTTTGTCGGTCATGGGCTTGGGCGCTTATTCCACGAAGCCCCAAGCATTTTCCATTTTGGCAATAAAGGCGAAGGTGCGGTTTTAAAAGAAGGCATGATTTTTACCATAGAGCCCATGGTTAATTTAGGAAAACCCGCTACAAAAATTTTAAGTGATGGCTGGACAGCTGTTTCGCGTGACCGTAGCCTAAGCGCCCAATTCGAACATTCAATCGGCATTACAAAAACAGGTTGCGAAATTTTCACTCTATCGCCAAAAGGCTATAGTTGCTGGCCATATATATAGGTCATAAAATGAACGATAAACCACATTATTTAGGTCACAGAGAAAGGCTAAAGTCAAAATTCCACACAAAAGGTGCAGATGTGTTGGAAGATTATGAACTGCTCGAACTCTATCTATTCCGTACCATCCCAAGACGTGATACCAAGCCCATAGCCAAAGCTTTAATTCAAAAATTTGGTAATTTTTCTGCCGTTATTGCCGCTCCACATGCTAGATTAATAGAGGTAAAGGGCGTTGGCGATGCTGTCGCCAAAGATATAATGCTAATCCAAGCTGCATCTTTGCGTATGATGCAAAATGACTTAAGCGACAAGCCAATATTATCAAGCTGGTCAGCATTGTTACAATATTGCCAAGCCAGAATGGCGTATAAAAGTATCGAAGAATTTCGAATTATTTTTCTTAACAAACAAAACCGAATTATAACCGATGAAGTGCAACAACAAGGCACAATAGACCACACCCCAGTTTACCCAAGGCAGGTTATCCAACGCGCACTTGAACATAGCGCAAGTGCCATAGTTTTGGTGCATAACCACCCAAGTGGCGACCCAACACCAAGCCCTGGTGACATTAGAATGACCAACCAAATTATCGAAGCAGGAAAACCCATAGGCATAACAGTGCATGACCATCTAATTATTAGCAAAGGTGGCAGTGCCAGTTTCAAAGCTCTTGGTCTTATATAACAAATAAAAAATGTAGTATAAAACAAATAACACAAAATAAAAGTTTATTATTGATTTTCACAAAAAAATCTATATATGTGAAAGTATGCGCTATTTACCAATTTCATTAGACACAAAAAATGCAACCATCGCCCTTATCGGTAATAATGATGCCACGCTCAATAAATTGCGTCTGCTCACCAAAACCAATGCAAAAATACAACTTTATTCCCCTAATCCAAACACGGCACTCATAACCTATTTACAAACCCAAAAAAACACCACTATCAACCATTTTACTCGCGATTTCATTAACGCAGATGTCAACACTCAAACCGCCATATTCGCTTGCACCAACAACCCCACTCAAATTTTCGAATGGGCAAACAGTAAAAACATCCCGTTTAATAGCCCAGACAACCCACAAATTTGCAGCTTCTACGTCCCATCCATTGTCGACAGGTCGCCCGTTACCATCGCCATTTCGACCGAAGGCACAGCACCAGTTTTGGCAAAGAAAATCCGCGCCCATCTCGAGCAATATCTCCCGCAAGACACAGGAAAACTCGCCCTTTTCGCCCAAACTTTGCGCAAAACCGTACAAGAAAGGCTAACAAACATGGCTCAAAAGCGTCATTTTTGGGAGGGGTTTTTTAACGGAAGAATTACCCAACATTTTCACCAAGGCAATATAAAGCTCACCAAAAAACTTGTTTATGAAAGCCTAAACAGCTCAATAAAAAGCACTGGTAAATTCTATATAATCCATGCCGATGACCCCGATTTGCTCAGCATAAAAGCTGCTCGCATCTTACAACTGGCGGATAATATTTATCAACTCGAAGGTTCAGACAATCTCGAGAACCTCTTTCGCCGCGATGCCCATTTCACAAAAATAAGCACAAACCCAAACAATCCGCAAGATGCCGAGCTTATGATGCAAATTGCAAAACAAGTGCGCGACAACAAAATAGTCGTATTAATTGGCAATGACAATGTACAATTGCGTAAAAGCAAAATCCTTACCCACCTTAACAAAAACGACGTCCAAACCGAGCAGCTTTATTCCGCTCAATCAACCGAGCCATCACATGCCAATTTTGAAAAACAATATTTATAATGACCCACGTTAAAAAAATAAAACCGCTTAAAACCCCCGTTGCCGTTACTGCCAATCAACTACTAGCAGGGTTAACCGTCTATCTTAAGCCAGATGGTACATGGTCAGACGATATCGCCCAATCCGCAATCGCCCACAACCTAGAACAAGAGGCAGCATTGCTAAACTTAGCCGAAGTTACTACAAAATCTCAATATGTTGTCGGTGCTTATTCATTTCCAGTAAAAATCGTCAACCAACAAGCCACCCCTATTTCAACGCGCGAGAAAATCCGCGCCACCCACACCCCGACCATTACCCCAGTTGGCTTAACCAAAAAGCAAGGTTGGCAAAACCAGTTTACCGAATATAACGAGAGTAGTAATGTATAAATACGATAATTTTGACGATGAATTCATCAAACAACGGATAGCCCAATTCCGCTCACAAGTCAGCCGTCGCCTATCGGGCGATATTACCGAAGATGAGTTTAAACCCCTACGTCTGCAAAACGGTGTTTACCTGCAATTACACGCCTATATGCTGCGTGTCGCCATTCCCTACGGGCAGCTAAACAGCACGCAAATGCGTACCCTCGCTCATATTGCACGAAAATATGACAAGGGCTTTGGTCACTTTACCACCCGCCAAAACATACAATATAACTGGCCAGCCTTAAGCGATATTCCCGCAATTTTAGACGATTTGCATAAAGTCGAAATGCACGCCATTCAAACCAGTGGCAATTGTATTCGTAATACCACCAGCGACCCGTTTGCAGGTGTCACACCCGATGAGCTAACCGACCCGCGCCCATGGTGCGAAATCGTTCGTCAATGGTCAACCCTACATCCAGAATTCGCCTTCCTCCCGCGCAAGTTCAAAATCGCTATAAATGCTGCCAAGCAAGACCGCGCGGCAATTTTATATCACGATATCGCCTTGCAAATTGTCAAAAATAACGCAGGTGAATTGGGCTTTACCGTCTATGTCGGTGGCGGACAAGGTCGCACGCCCATCATTGCCAAAAAAGTTCGCGGGTTTCTGCCAAGTGAACACTTGCTTTCTTACCTAGATGCAATTTTGCGCACCTATAACATGATAGGCAGACGCGATAATCTTTACAAAGCCCGCATTAAAATTACCGTCCACGAAACAGGCATAGAAAAATTTACCGAATTGGTAGAGCAAGAATGGCAACGCATAAAAGACAAAGGCTTTAACCTTCCAGAAGCCGAAAAACAACGCATTTTCGCGCATTTTACTCTACCAAAATTTGACGACTATACCTATAACGAAACCCGACTCAACAAATTAAGAAAAGACAATAACGGCTTCGATTATTTCGTAAAAAACAATGTCGCCCCCCATAAACAATCAGGTTATGGCATCGTGTCCATCTCCCTAAAACCACATGGAGGCATACCGGGGGATATTTCGGCAGAACAGATGGATTTGGTTGCCAAATTGGCAGACGATTATTCACTAAACGAAATACGCGCCACTCACAAACAAAATTTAGTCCTCCCGCATATTAAACTAGACGACCTATACACCCTATGGCAAAAACTAACCAAAGCCAACCTAGCCGCCGCCAATATAGGTTTATTAACCGATATTATCGCCTGCCCAGGGTTAGACTATTGCAACCTAGCCAACGCCCGCTCCATCCCCATCGCACAAATGATTTCGACCCATTTCGATGACCTTAAAAATCTGCATAATATCGGCGATTTAACATTAAACATCTCAGGCTGCATAAACGCCTGCGCCCATCATCATGTCGCCAATATTGGCATATTAGGTGTCGACAAACGTGGCGAAGAATTTTACCAAATCACCCTAGGCGGCTCGTCCAATAAAGACGCTTCTATAGGCAAAATCATCGGCGCTTCATTCTCACTCAATAAAATTGTAGACGCCATAGAAACCATAATAAACACCTATCTTAGCGGTCGAGAAAACAGTGAAAATTTCTTAACATATTACCGCCGTGTCGGTCAGCCACCATTCAAAAAGGCGCTTTATCATGTTGCTTAATAAAAACACCAAAACGGTAAAAAACCCATCAATAATCATCACCGATACCACAAGCTTAACTCTACATAATGAACAAATTTTACCATTAGAATATTGGTTAGAAAATAAACAAAAAATCAAGCAAAGCCTTACCCACATTTCCCTTTGGTTAAACAGCGATGATGACCTTGATTCAATCTCACAAGACTTGCCCTATATCCATTTGATAGCATTAAACTTTCCTAAATATGGTGATGGTCGCGCCTTCACATTAGCCCATCTTTTACGCTCTAAACATGCCTATAAAGGTCATATCCGCGCCATCGGTTCACCCATTGCCGACCAAGCCCAATTTTTATTTCGTTGCGGTTTTGACAGCATTCAAATACCCGACAATCAAGACCTAAAAATTTGGGTCAAAGAATCCACCCGAATGTCACGCTTCTATCAAAAATCAGAACAGAATAGTTCAATAAATTCCAGATATTAGAATAAAAACATGACACAATCCGACATCCAAACCCTAAACCAAAACTTCAATCAAAAAACTCCACTAGAAATCCTAGATTTCGTAATAAACAAACACTATATAAACAACATCGCGCTAGTTTCTTCCTACGGTGCAGAAGCCGTTATACTGCTACACCTCGTATCAAAGGTCGACAACGCCCTACCCGTAATTTTCATAGACACTGGTAAATTATTTGGAGAAACAAAGAGTTATCGCGAAAAACTGAATCAACAATTCAACTTAACCAACACCCAAAGCTTTAAAGCCAACGCCGATGCTGTCACCCAAGCCGACCCAAAAGGCATATTATGGACACAAGATACCGATGCCTGCTGTTTGGTGCGCAAAACTCAACCCTACCAAGCTGCCACCACGCTCTATAAAGCCCTAATTACAGGTCGCAAACGCTTCCAGGGCACAAGTCGCACCAACCTAAATATATTCGAAATTTCAAACAACCAAATTAAAGTCAACCCATTGGCCAACTGGAACTTAGAACAACTCAAACAATATATCCTAAAACACGACCTCCCCCGCCACCCACTCGTTGCCGATGGCTACCTATCAATCGGCTGTATGCCCTGCACCGACAAAATAACACCCGATGCGCAGTACCGCGACGGTCGCTGGTCAGGGCAGAAAAAAACCGAATGCGGCATTCATTTACTTTAATTGTGCATCTTTTTACAAGCTCATACGTCTAGTATATAATCAACACTCTAAACGATAAGGCTAAATTAGAAAGTTGAATATATAGCATCGCC
>CAZHCZ010000039.1:0-16590 GCA_964531635.1 uncultured Hyphomicrobiales bacterium
AGTTGCTGCTGGTGTTAAAGTTAAGTTCTAGTTTTAGAACAACTTTAAAGCTTAAGGCTTAAAAATTAAGGCGATCTCTAACTTTAGAGGTCGCCTTTTTTTGTTAACCATTTGATAACTATATTTGGCTTAAGTTGTTATCTTAAGCCGATGTAAATTATCTATATAAAATTTTATGGTATAGTTTAAACATTGAGTAAGGCGGGGGCCTATTGTTAATATGATAAGGATAGTCATATGAAAAAAACTATAGCAATTGCGTCGATTTTTTTATTTACAAATCAAATTGCATTGGCAGAAGAATTTAAACTTACTATAGCTGGTGATGCCAGCATATACGGCTTTTATAAAAAAGTCATAAGCGAAAGTTCGATTGGGCTGGATGGTAAAATTAATGCAAACTTAGCCAAAAACCTTGATAATGGTACAATTATTGGTGGTAATTTAGAAGCCGAAACCCCGAATAAACTAAGCGGATATGGCTATTATAAATTTGGGCTTGGCGAAGTTAAACTTGGTTCGATGAAAATAACCGCACATGGCGTTTCAGTGCCAAATTCACCAGATGCGATGGATATGAAGTTTTTAAATACAGCATTTTCCAATGTCCCTAAAGAAGTTTTTGGCGGAATAAGCTTACCAGAATTTAGCCCAGCACTTACATATTCGACCAATAAAATTGCAGGCATTAAGCTTGGCGTTGGTTTAAGAATGGAAACTTTCGATGCCGCTATTGCCGCCAATTACAATATAAATATCGGAAAAATAAAGTTTGGTGCAGGTTATTCTGGCAATTATAACGCAACCGATAAGGGTGTGGTTAGGGTTGGAGCCAATATCGACCTAGGCAGCTTGGAGCTGGGCACAAAAATTACTCAAGACTTAGCGGCAACAACCAACCCTATGGCGGCAGAAATTGGCGGTAACTTCGATATTGGTTTAATAAACCTTGGTGTAAAATACACATTGGGCGACATAAGCATTCTGGATAGAGGTGCAGTAACAGCGGGCGCAAAAATAACCATGGGCGACTTATTATTGGGCGCTAACATTAAACAAAATAATAATGTTGGGGCATTAGACACCCAAGCCATTACAAAATTTGGCGCAAAATACACAATGGGCATGTTTACTCTTGGTTCTAGCGGCGAATATAAGCTTAACGATGAAACCCTTGCAGTTAATAGCGGTGTTGATTTTAAGTTGAATAATAATATTACCATTGGTGGTGGTGTGTCATATAACCACAGTCAAGAAATAAGCGGCGCTGCGGGTATTCGGTTTAAATTTTAAAAACAAAATATATGTTAAAAAAAGCGAGTCGATTTGGCTCGCTTTTTTGCGTATTATGCCCTATATTTTGGACAATTATTAGGTGAATATATGTATCAAGATGTTTTAGATGAAATTGATTTATCGACCCAAAAAGAAATGCGCAAGACGGGCAGTGTTGAGTTGATTGTAGTAAGCAAGACATTTGCAGTTGAAGATATTGCCCCAATATTAGACCAAGGCGCACGGGTGTTTGGAGAAAGCAAGTTACAAGAGGCTGTGCTTAAATGGGGTGAATTAAAACCGCTTTATGATGATGTTAAACTGCACCTTATCGGCCCTTTGCAAAGCAACAAAACCGCTCAGGCTGTGGCGTTGTTCGATGTTATTCATAGCGTTGACCGTAAAAAAATTGCCGACCATATTGCCCTTGAGCAAAACAAACAAAACAAACAACTAGAGTTGTTTATTCAGGTTAATATTGGCGATGAACCGCAAAAAGCAGGCATTTCACTTGCAGAATTAGAAGGTTTTTACCAGTATTGTGTAAACGAAAAATCCCTAAATATAATTGGTTTAATGTGTATTCCACCTGCCCAACAAGACAGCGCAGCCTATTTTGCATTATTGCACAAACATGCAAAAAAGCTTGGAATTAAAGGTTTAAGTATGGGCATGAGCGCCGATTTTAAGACGGCTATTCGCCTAGGCGCAACGCATATTAGAGTTGGCTCGGCTATTTTTGGCGATAGAAACTCACCAAAACGTGAAATATAGTTATTGGCTAAGTGGGTTTTTAATGATTAAATGATTTAAAATTATATTAAAGGGCGGTTTATGGACGTTAATAAAAAAATATTAATTGTTGAAGATGATGATTTTTTACGCGAAGAATTGCTTGAACAACTAGACCTTTACAACGAGTTTGACCTTAAATCGAGCGCGACAGCGTTTGATGCGATTAAACGGGTTGGCAAACAACATATCGACCTGATTTTAATGGATGTTGGGTTGCCCGACATGGACGGTCGTGAGGCGGTTAAACTTATAAGACGCAATGGCTATAAAGGGCCTATTGTGATGCTAACCGCACAAGACAGCGAAGCCGATATTATTTTAGGGCTAGACAGCGGTGCGAATGATTATGTTTTAAAACCGTTTAAAATTGGCGAATTGTTAGCCAGAATGCGGGCGCAATTTAGGCAATTTGAGCAAAGTGAAGATGCGGTATTTAACATTGCTCCTTATATTTTTAAGCCTTCGCTTAAGCGCTTGACAGGCAGCGATGGGGTCGAAATTCGGCTTACTGAAAAAGAAACCGCTATTTTAAAATATTTATACCGTGCTGATGGCAAACCCATTGGGCGCGATGAATTATTATGTGAGGTTTGGGGCTATAATTCGGGCGTTACCACCCACACATTGGAAACCCATATTTACCGTTTGCGGCAAAAAATTGAACCAAAGGGTAGCGGTATTAAAATAATTATTACCGACGTTAAGGGTTATAAAATAAGCAAAGGCTAGGCGAATATGAATAACAGTATTTTAAAAAGCCTATTAGCAAACTTACCGATTTTTGAAGGGTTGAGTGACGAAGAGTTTAGAATTCTAGCGTTTATAGGTAAAAACCGCCAAGTGGTGGCGAATAATGTTTTATATGCGGTCGACGATGTGAGTGAAGGGGCGTTATTGTTAGTTACTGGGCGGGTTAGGCTAATATTTAACGATGCCCGAGCCGATGTTTCTGCACGGCGGGGAATGTTATTAAATGAGGGGGCGTTATTTTCAACCAAACAATTTGACTATTCTATCCAAGCCTTGGAAGCTATAAACTTTGTATATTTTTCACACGAAGAATTTGCCCACTTAATGGAAGAATTCCCCGAAATTGGCGTAAAAATTCAAAATAATATTGTTAGCCGCCTTAAAAATCTAGTCGCAGTTTCTAGCCACGTTGGCGAATGAGGCCTTCTTGAGTGACAGAGGCTACCAGTTTGCCTTGTTGGGTGAATATTGAGCCTTGGTTAAAACCTCGACCAGCGCTACTGACGGGGCTTGTTTGGCTGTATAGCAGCCATTCGTCGGCTTTAAAGGGGTGGTGGAACCAGATGGCATGGTCTAAACTTGCGACTTGCATTTTTGGGTTGAAAATTGACGTACCGTGGGCAATTAACGACGTGTCTAACAATGAAAAATCCGAAGCATACGCCAATACAGCTTGGTGAATATCTATATTATCGGGTAATTTTGCGCTGGTGCGAAACCATACATTTTGCATAGGTTCAGCACACTCATGGTTTTTTGATAGATAACGCGGTGAAAGATAACGCATTTCTAGCGGACGATCAGAGCCCCAATAGGCGCGGATGGCGGGGGGAACTTTGTCGATATATTTGGCTATTAATTCTTCTTCGCTTGGTAAATCATCAGGACCTACGACATCGGGCATTTTTATTTGATGCTCAAGCCCTTGTTCGGATTTTTGAAATGAGGCTATCATTGAAAATATGGGTTTACCATGTTGAACGGCAACAACACGACGGCTAGAAAAACTCTTGCCATCACGCATAAGCTCGACCTCGTAAATGATTGGCACCTTTGGGTCGCCACCGCGTAAAAAATAAGCATGGAGTGAATGGCATATGCGGTCATTATCGAAATTTAAAGCCTTAACGGTGTTACGAGCGGCAACAAACGCCTGAGCAATAACCTGCCCACCAAATACGCGGGTGCGACCATTATCGGGGTTGCTGCCACGAAAAATTAACGCCTCGACTTTTTCGAGGTTTAAGGTTGAGTTGACCAGTGTATCGAGTGCTTCCATATTTATACCTTTTTTTAATTATTATTATGATTTTAAATTATATGCAATTCATTTTGACAATAAGTAAAAAACCCGTCATTTTATAGTCAAGATTGGAAAGCACGATGTTTAATAAAAATTTAGATTATGATGCGGTTATTGTTGGTGGCGGACATGCTGGACTAACGACGAGTGTGGCACTAGCAAAACTGGGTTTTAAAGTGGCGGTTATTGCACCATTGGAAGTAACGCAAAAAGTAGCAGATATTGGCGATGGACGTGCTTTGGCTATATCGGAAGCACCGCGCAAAATGCTTGAGCTGTTGGGCATTTGGCAGCGGTTAGAAGGCAAACATCAACCCATGCAGAGCGTGCATATTTTAGACGGCAACCCCGGTAATATTTTACAAGATGCTTTGCTTGAATTTAATAATAATGAACAAGACGCAGTGGCACATGTGACAGAAAGCGGGCATTTGCTTGGTGCTATGTGGGACGCAGCGCAGGCTGAAAAAAACATTGATATTAAAAAACTACGCAAGGTTGAGCGGTTTGTGACCGATAAAACACAAGTGCGGATATGGTTAGATGATGACAGCGAATTGACCGCAGGTTTAATTATTGCTGCCGATGGTCGCGGGTCAATGGTGCGCGAACAGCTTGACATTAAAACTTTTGGTTGGGGATATGGTCAAACTGCGATTGTTTGCCCTGTTGCGCATGAAAAACCGCATGGTGGCGCTGCGTATGAACATTTTTACCCCAGTGGACCATTTGCCAGCCTGCCACTGCCTGATGGTGCTAAGGGTGAACATCGCTCGAGTTTGGTTTGGGCAGAAGAACCTGAATTTGCCGAACAATTGATGCAAAGCGATGACGATACTTTTAATGCCGAAATGGTTAAGCGTTTTGGTTTGCATTTGGGTGAAGTAAAACTGTGTGGTGATAAGTTTTGTTACCCGCTTGGGTTAAAGATTGCACATGAATATATGAAACCGCGGGCAGTGTTAATTGGCGATGCGGCACATGGCATTCACCCGATTGCAGGGCAGGGGCTTAACATGGGGCTAAGAGATATTGCCGTATTGGCCGAAGTGATGGCAGAGGCGCGTAATTTAGGGTTGGACTTTACATCTTATACCGTGCTGAATAAATACCAACAATGGCGGCGGTTTGATGTTTTAACTCATGCGGCATTTGCTGAGGTGATTAACCGTTTATTTTCTAACGACATTGCCCCAGTACGCTTTGTGCGCGATTTAGGGCTAAGATTGGTTGACGGAATAAAACCAGTTAAAGAGTTTTTTAATAATGAAGCCGCAGCCCAAAGTGGTGAATTGCCGTCCATGCTTAAAGGTAAATACCCACATTAGTTATAGCTCTCGGGCTTCATCTATAAGCATGATGGGGATTCCATCGCGAATTGGGTAGGCGAGTTTGGCTTTTTTGTTGATAAGTTCTTGGGCATCTTTATCGTAAATAAGCGGGTCTTTAGTCAGCGGGCATACTAGAATTTCTAGCAGTTTTGGGTTGATGCTTGGTGGTGTTTCGGGCAAAAGATATTCCTTATGGTAATTATTGCAACAGCCCATTGTTTCTATGGCTGCTGGTTAGTGATATTTGACTTAAGGTAATAAGCAGTTCGGCACGGTCGGCGACTGTTGGTGCTTCGAGTAATGCTTGTTTTTCGGCAACTTGGAACGGGCTGGTCATGCTAATGGCGTTAACCAGCATTTCATTGGGGGTATCGGCCAAATCACCCCAGTCTATTTCTAAATTCATTTGCAACAACATGTCTTTTATTGACTTTATTAGCAATTGGCGGTTGATAAGTTTTTGCCGTTGCTCGGTGGGTTTGGTGAAGTCGTCATCAAAATCGTTATAGTTAACTTGCCCTTGGCGAAAGGCAGTATTGTTATTAATTTCGTCGACCAGTTCGAACCGACAAAGCCCCAATATAGTAATGTGATACTGCCCATTTTTAGCTTCTTGAAACGAAGTTATGCGCCCAATACAGCCGACTTTATGCAGTTTTGAGTCTTGGCTTTGCTCTAGCGGTTGTATTATGCCGATAAGCCTATCGGTCGCCATAGCGTCATCGACCATCGCGATGTATTTTTTTTCGAAAATATTGAGTGGCAATTGAGTTTGCGGCAAAAGTATTATATCGGGCAAGGTGAAAAACCTTGCAAACTTTGGCAAATGCTCAACTGATTTTTGTTTTCGAAATAATCTCATAATTGATGTTTTAACGCCTTTAGACTTTAATTTCTATCTTATTTTTTAAAGAAGTTATAAACAAATATTTACCATGATTAAGAAATACCTGAATAAACAGCATAATGGCTATTGCTTTATTCTCAAAATAAATTATAAACCGCCTTATTGAATGAAGCGCGGGCGTAGCTCAGGGGTAGAGCGAAACCTTGCCAAGGTTTAGGTCGTGAGTTCGAATCTCATCGCCCGCTCCATTCAAACTAGGGTCAAACTTTTGAAAAGGTTTATACATGCCCAATCAAAATCCAATACAATTATTTGAACAATGGTATGCTGATGCTTGCACTATAGAAGGTGTTGAGCATGTTGATGCGTTTAATTTGGCTACGGTTTCAGCTGATGGGCAGCCTTCTAACCGTACTTTATTGTTGAAAAAATATGACGAAAATGGGTTTGTTTTTTATACGAATTTAAATTCGCGCAAGGGTAAAGAAATTAGCGTTAATAATAAAGCCTCTATGTGTTTTTATTGGGATAAGCTGGGTTTTCAGGTGCGGATAGAGGGTGTTTGTGTACAAGTTGATGACGCGCAAGCCGACGATTATTTTAAATCACGCCCGATGCAAAGCCAAGTGGGGGCTTGGGCATCTAAGCAATCTACCCCACTTAAAAGCCACGGACACTTACTTAAACGCCTTGCTAAACACGGGCTTAAAGTGCCGTTGGGTAAAATGCAACGCCCAGAATTTTGGTCAGGATTTAGGCTTGAGCCGCACCGAATGGAATTTATGCAGATGAAAGACTATCGGTTGCATGAAAGGCGGGAGTTTTTGTTAACGGGTGGGGCGTGGTCTGAAGGGTTGCTGTATCCATAATAGGGTTTTATAAACCCTATTATTAGTTTTTTGTTCGGCTTTGCTTTTTTTTGACCTGCGGGCGGGTGCTCTGCACCCTTGCTTACGCTTCGCGGTCGGGCGCTTGCCCTCCTTCGTAAAAAACATGATTTTTTACTCACCCTTTTTACCCTCGACAGGCTGAAGGGTTTTCTCTTGCAAACATAAAAAATTTGTCCAACCAAATTAAATCCACGCCCCAACCTATACTAGACAGGTGCCACCCTAAAATTTGCGTGCGTTTTGCGTTATTATCAAGCGTGAGGGGGTAGGTCGGCGTTTTAGAGGTGGGCGGACACGCGCCAGCAAGACCACAGAGTGGTCACCGCAGGTAAAAGAGAGGCAAAGCCGAACGGAAAAATGAAAGACTGCAAACCCGTAGTGAGCTACTAACTTTCACCCTATACAGCCACTATAAATTCCGCTATATGTGCAAGAAATTATACGAGTTTTTTATGTCTGAATTTAATAATATACCACTACCCAGCCTTGTTGGCATGCCGCGTGAAGCTTTAAAGCAAGTTTTGTTAGATGTTGGGGTTGCGGATAAAGCCATAAAGATGCGTTGTGCGCAAATTTGGCATTGGCTTTATATTGCAGGAGTTACTGACTTTGACGATATGGGAAATGTTAATAAAGATTTGCGCAATGCGTTGGCAGAAAAATTTAGCCTTAACCGCCCTGAATTGGTCACTGAACAAATATCGGTTGATGGTACACGTAAGTGGCTGGTTAAAATGCCCAAACAACAAGGCGATTTGGTTGGGCATGAGGTTGAAGTTGTTTATATTCCTGAACAAACGCGCGGGACATTGTGTATATCATCACAAGTTGGCTGCACATTAAGTTGCACATTTTGCCACACGGGTACGCAGCGCATGGTGCGCAATTTAACCTGCGAAGAAATTATCGCCCAAGTTATGATGGCACGAGATTTTATTGGCGATTGGCCACGTATGGAGCGGGTTAACGATGCCAATTTGCCGCAAACAGGGCGAATGATTAGCAACATTGTTTATATGGGCATGGGTGAGCCGTTATATAATTACGAGCATGTTAAAAACTCGATTAATATTATTGCCGATGGCGATGGGCTTGCTCTTTCGCGTAGGCGAATTACTTTGTCGACATCTGGTGTGGTTAATTTTATTGATAAAATTGGTGAAGAAACGGGCTGTATGTTGGCTATTTCTTTACATGCTGTGAGCGATGATGTTCGGGATATTTTAGTGCCGATTAACAAGAAATTTAACCTTGAAACTTTGCTTAAAGCCTGTGCCAATTACCCTGGTATATCCAACGCGCGAAGAGTTACTTTTGAATATGTTATGCTTAAAGGTATTAATGACAGTTTGGAAGATGCCAAAAGCCTTGTGCGGCTGCTTAAGGGTATTCCTTCTAAAATTAATTTAATACCGTTTAACCCGTGGCCGAACTCTAACTATGAATGTTCCGACTGGGAGCAGATTGAAAAATTTGCCGAAATTATTAACCGTGCAGGTTATGCTAGCCCAATAAGAACCCCAAGAGGGCGAGATATTATGGCGGCGTGTGGACAATTAAAGTCTGAAAGTGTAAAGATTAAAAAATCATTGCAAAAAGAAAGTATAGGTGAGGTATAATGCTTTTAAAAACAGCTAAAATATTAGTGGGTTATGTGTTGGGTTGTATATTTACCGCGAGCTTTATTGTGTTTGCTTATTATTATGGGCAGATGCCTGATAATGGTGTTGTAGCAGAAAATATTCGAGCTTTATCGATTGTAATGATGATTTTTTCAATTCCTGTTATTGCTCTTTTGGCACCGTTTGCTTATTTTAAGAATATTAAATCTCCGTATTTTTATGCCCTTACTGCAATATTTTCGGTGTTTTTTACCTTGCTGTTTATTCCGAAATATCAAGGTATAGAAGGACAACCGGGAGAGTGGGCGCCGTTTGTTAGTTTTATTGCCGCTGCTGTTGCGGGTTATCTCTTTTGGCTTTTTGCCATTCGAACAAAAAATTAAATATCTTTAAAAGGGGCGTAAAATATGAATAAAAACGACATCAATAAAGTGGTTCTGGCTTATTCTGGTGGGTTGGATACCAGCATAATTCTTAAATGGTTACAGCAAGAATATGAATGTGAAGTGGTGACTTTTACTGCCGATTTAGGACAAGGCGAAGAGATTGAACCCGCGCGTAAAAAAGCCGAGCTAATGGGCGTTAAAGAAATTTTTATTGAAGATGTTCGCGAAGAATTTGTTCGGGATTATGTTTTTCCGATGTTTCGTGCCAACGCGCTTTATGAAGGGGTTTATTTATTAGGCACTGCTATCGCCCGCCCGCTAATTTCTAAAAAACAAATTGAAATTGCCAAAAAAACGGGTGCCGATGCGGTATCGCACGGGGCAACAGGCAAAGGCAATGACCAAGTGCGGTTTGAACTGGCATATTATGCACTTAACCCCGACATTAAAGTTATCGCGCCGTGGCGTGAGTGGGATTTATCGAGCCGAACTAAGCTTATTGAATTTGCCGAAAAAAACCAAATTCCTATTGCTAAAGACAAACGCGGCGAAGCACCATTTTCAGTCGATGCAAATTTACTGCACACATCTTCGGAAGGCAAAGCGCTTGAAGACCCAAGTGTCGAAGCCCCTGAATATGTTTATCAACGCAGTGTTAGCCCCGAAGCAGCACCAGACAAAGCCACTTATGTTGAAATTGGGTTTGAAAAAGGTGACCCTGTATCTATCGACGGTGTTGTTATGTCGCCTGCAACTCTTTTGACTAAGCTTAATGAGCTTGGTGGTGCAAATGGTATTGGGCGGTTAGACTTGGTCGAAGGGCGTTATGTTGGCATGAAATCGCGCGGGATTTACGAAACACCGGGCGGGACTATTATGCTGACTGCACATAGAGGCATTGAAAGCATTACGCTTGACCGTGGTGCGATGCATTTAAAAGACGAGCTAATGCCACGATACGCCGAAATTATTTATAATGGTTTTTGGTTTAGCCCCGAACGCGATATGTTACAAGCGATGATAGATGTAGCATCTGAACCTGTAATGGGCAGTGTTACGGTTAAACTTTATAAAGGCAGTGTGTCGGTTGTTAGCCGCAAATCGCCTTATTCATTATATAGCGAAGCGCATGTAACCTTTGAAGATGACGATGTTTATGACCATAATGACGCCGCTGGGTTTATTAAGTTAAACGCCTTGCGTTTGCGCCTATTGGCCGAACGAAAACGTAAGATGAATTTATAGCTTTAACCATAAATATGCTTAAAACTTGTTATTAACAAAATATTAACTATAATTTAATGCATATATTAAGTTAAAGGGAAAAACTATGTTAGACGAGTTTAAGAAATTTGCCATGAAAGGCAATATGGTCGATTTGGCTATTGGTTTTATTTTAGGTGGTGCTTTTGGCACAATTGTAAAATCGTTGGTTGATGATGTGATTATGCCGCCGATTGGTATGCTTATGGGCGGTGTTGATTTTTCTAATTTATATACAGTTATAAATGATGTGGAAGTGGCTGCTGGTACAGTATTAGAAGCTGCCAAAGAAGCGGGTGCCGTAACAATAAATTATGGCTTATTTATTAATAATGTTATTAGCTTTGTAATTGTTGCACTTGTATTATTCTTTATTGTAAAAGGCGTTAATAACGCCAAAGCAAAAATGGAAAAAGCCGAAGCTGAAGCCGAAGAAGCAGTTGCTGCTGAACCCGTAAAGCAAGAAGTATTGCTTGAAGAAATTAGAGATTTACTTAAGAAGTAGATTTTAAAACACTAATATTATTGCCCCATCTATTAATTTAGGTGGGGCTTTTTGTTTTTAAACTTACATGCCACAATGTTTTTTAGCACTGGCTAAAGCCGCTGTAATGCCTGCAAGGGAATAGGTGTCGGTGGTGTTTGTGCCACGCGCACTTGTTGCTTTTACGACCATTTTTGCACCGCCCTTCATGGCAAGCACCAATTTGGTTTCAAGTTTGTCGGAGGCTGTCCCTGCAGGCCAAATGGTTTCATTTTGACCAAAGAAGTTATAAGTTTTACTGCCAATTGTTGCGGTGGGTGTGCTGTTGGCTTTTAGCGGGTAGCCCATCGAAACACTTACAGAATCAAAACTTTTATCGGCTTCGCGGTGGGTTACTCTGAAAAATATATCACCACGCTTTACACCTTTTGGTAAGCTTTCGGTGGGTTGCGATACGGCAAAACAGGTTTTTTTGCCGCCTTCTTCATAGCCGAAAACGCTCCAATTTTTAATTTGCTCAAGCGCACTTGGCTCAGCAGTAAAGGGTTTTACCGCAAAACTTGGTGTTGCACTAAGTACAAATGTCGAAATTAAAATGGCAGAAAAGGTTTTTAGAGAGCCAAATTTGGTGTGTGTCATACTATTTTCCAAAATTGAGGTGACTTTTAAATTAAACTTTATAGCAAGTGGGGTTAATATTTGGTTATTATATCGCCTGTTTATACTTTAAAATAAACTAGCAAATAAAAAAGGCTAAAATAAGATTGAGTGGGCGTGGCTGACAGGCTATTGTTGCTCCAAATTGAAAATTTATAAGGCGCATTATGTCTGCAAAAACCAAAGCCAGTACAATTGACCCCGATGATGTCGCAAATTTTGTAAAAATTGCCGAACAATGGTGGGACCCTAAAGGAAAATTTGCCCCCTTGCATAAATTTAACCCAGTGCGACTTAAATATATTCGGGAAAAAATATTTGAGCATTTTAAGTTAGAGCAAAGCAGCACTCCCTATAAAGGCATAAGAGTTTTAGATATTGGCTGTGGTGGTGGGTTGTTAACCGAGCCTATGGCGCGGTTGGGTGCGGATATTATTGGTGCAGATGCTGCGGAAAAAAACATTCAAATAGCCAGTGCTCACGCACAAGAACAAGGTCTTAATATTGACTATAGAGCAATAACCGCCGAAGAATTGGCGGCTGATGGCGAAAAGTTTGATGTAATTTTAAATATGGAAGTGATTGAACATGTTGCCGATGTGCCATTGTTTTTAGCATCCTGCCGCGCGATGTTGAAACCTGACGGCATTATGTTTGTAGCCACGCTTAATCGCAATAAAAAAAGTTTTTTTATGGCAATTATTGGGGTGGAATATATTTTAAATTGGTTGCCTAGAGGCACGCATAATTGGAGTAAATTTATTATTCCTGCCGAATTGCAAAAGATGAATGAGGATTTGGGGTTGAGTTTATTGGACGAGGTGGGGGTGAATTACAGCCCGCTTAGCGACAGGTTTAGTTTGTCGGACGATTTGTCGATAAACTATATTCAACTTTATGGGGTGTAGTAGGTTTTAAAGGGTTTTCCTTACAACTTGTCGAGGGTAAAAGGGGAAGTAAAAAATACATTTTTTACGATGGAGGGCAAGCGCCCGACCGCGTAGCGTAAGCAAGGGTGCAGCGCACCCGCCCGCAGGTAAAAGAGAGCGTGCGAACGTAAAAACCCAAATTGGCACAGCCAATTAGGAGGGCAAGCGCCCGACCGCGTAGCGTAAGCAAGGGTGCAGCGCACCCGCCCGCAGGCAAAAGAAAGCGTAGCGAACGTAAAAACTAAAGAGGCGAAGCCGACTAAAACCCAAACTAAAGCCAGTCGGGAACGCTATCCATGGCTATAATTTCGTCTATGGTTTGGCGTTTGCGGATTATGGCGAATTTATTGCCATCGACGAGCACTTCGGGGATAAGTTCGCGGCTGTTATAGGTGTTGGATTGTACAGCACCATATGCCCCTGCGGACATTATGGCTAGTAAATCACCTTCGGTAAATATGGGGAGCTCACGCTGTTTCGCGACATAATCACCTGTTTCGCAGACAGGCCCGACGACATCTACTATGCTGGTTTTGTTTGAGTTTGTCTGTGATATGGGTTTAATATCGTGATAGGCATCGTATAATGTCGGGCGGATAAGATCATTCATGCCAACGTCGATTATAACAAAATCGCGCCCATCGCCATGTTTGACATGTTCGACTTTCCCGACCAAAACACCCGCATTGGCGGCTATTATTCTCCCCGGTTCGAAAATATACTTTACCTTTAAATTGCCTGCGACTTTGTTTATCATCGCGGCATATTCATCGGGGTGGGGGGGTATGTCATTGTCATTTTTATACGGCACACCCAAACCACCGCCAAAATCAATATGTTCTATTTTATGACCCGCTTGCCTGAGTGATGTGACCAATGTGCCGATGCGCTCAAAGGCGTCAGCAAAGGGTTGTAAATCGGTAATTTGCGAGCCGATATGCAAGTCAATACCGATAACTTTTAGGTTAGATAAAGTGGTGATTAGCGCGTATACTTTATCTATCTTCTTCCATGGAATACCAAATTTATTTGCTGATTTTCCAGTCATTATTTTTTCGTGTCCGCCTGCGTCTATATCGGGGTTTACGCGGACAGAAACGCGGGCTTTTACGCCCATATCTTTGGCGACTTGGTTGATGCGGATAAGCTCTGGTTCGCTTTCGGCGTTAAAACAATGAATGCCGACTTCTAGTGCATATTTAATTTCTTTATGGGTTTTAGCGACGCCTGAAAAGACGATTTTATTAGCAGGGAAGCCCGCTTTTATCGCGCGTTTAATTTCGCCACCTGAAACCGTATCGACCCCTGCGCCAAGTTGAGCAATTAGGGTTAAGATGGCTTGGTTGGAATTGGCTTTCATGGCATAACAAACCATAGCATCTTGGTTCGAAAATGAATCCTGAAACATTTTAATATGGCGGCGAAACGTGGCGGCGCTATAACAATAAAATGGTGTGCCGACCTGCTCGGCAATTTCGGCTAAGCTTACATTTTCGGCGTGTAATATATTGTTTTTATAGTCAAAATAATGCATTGGTTTAATTTCTCTTTTTCGGTCGTTTTGCTCCCTGTTGACTCCTGTGGGGGCAACTTTTTTTATAAAATTTCTTGCCATTTTTTGGCTTGTTGTTTTACGTTTTTTGGTGCTGTGCCGCCGTAGCTTGTGCGGCTTTTTACGCTATTTTGTACCGATAGAACATCGAATATTTCTGCGGTGATTTTGGGTTCAACGCTTTGCATGTCTTTTAGCGATAACTGGTCTATGCGGATATTTTGTTTTTCGGCCATGGCGACAATTGAGCCTGTAACATGATGGGCATCGCGGAACGGCATGTTTAATACACGTACGCACCAGTCGGCCAAATCGGTTGCGGTGGCGAAACCACTGGCGGCGGCGACTTCCATATTTTCGCGGTGAGCGGTAATATCATCTATCATGCCGCCCATTGCTGCTAGGCTAATTTCTAGGTTATCGAGCGCATCGAAGGTCAGTTCTTTGTCTTCCTGCATGTCTTTGGCATATGTCATTGGCAGCCCTTTCATCACTATCATTATGGCGGTTAGTGCGCCGATAATGCGCCCTGGTTTGCCACGGATAAGTTCAGCCGCATCGGGGTTGCGTTTTTGCGGCATAATAGATGAGCCTGTCGAAAATTTATCGGACATAGTGATGAATGAAAATTGTGTGGTTGACCAAATGACCATTTCTTCGGCAAGGCGCGACAGATGAATGGCGGTGATGGAGGCGGCGGCTAAGGTTTCTATTACAAAATCTCTGTCGGCAACACTGTCGAGAGAATTGGCGGTTGGGGCGGTAAAACCTAGAGCTTTAGCGGTCATATCGCGGTCGATAGGAAAACTTGTGCCTGCCAATGCGGCAGCCCCTAGGGGTGAGAAATTCATACGTTTACGGGCATCTTCGAAACGTGATTTATCACGCGCTAACATTTCGACATATGCCAATAAATGATGCCCAAATGTTACGGGCTGGGCGACTTGCAGGTGGGTAAACCCAGGCATAACATAGTCGGCATATTGCTCGGCTTTTATAGCGGTAACTTTCATTAACGCTGAAATTTGTACGATAAGGCCATCTATTCTATCGCGGATATAGAGTTTAAAATCCAGCGCGACTTGGTCGTTACGCGAACGCCCTGTGTGCAACCGTCCTGCCGCTTCGCCGATTAATTGTTTTAGGCGGGCTTCGATATTCATATGAATATCTTCTAGTGCGGGCTTAAAGTCAAACTCACCATTCTCTATTTCTCGCGATATTGTTACTAGACCTTGAATGATTTCTGCTGCATCATCGTGCGAGATAATGCCGCATTCTGCGAGCATTTGGGCATGGGCTTTTGAACCGGCTATATCTTGAGTGTAAAATTTTTGGTCATAGCCTATAGATGCGTTAATTTTTTCCATTAAGGCATCGGGTGCATTGGCAAACCTGCCACCCCACATTTGATTGGCTGTTTTTTTATCGCTCATCATATTGCCCTTTAAGTTGAATTTGTATATATACAAATGAATATAATAGGACGGATATAAATGCTACAAAAAACGCCTACTAAAATTATTATTTATCTAAGTTTTTTACTAAGTGCGCTATTGGGTGCGTATTTGTTGTATTTTACTCTGTTTAAAGACAGCCCTAAACATGGGGGTACATTGTCGGTAAGCTCAACCAACGCTTTAGCTCAGGGCGATATGGCAGCGTTTTTATTTAACAACCCACCAAAAGAACTGCCCGAACTTAAGTTTTTAAACCCCGATTTGACGGAAATTAGTTTAGCCGACTTTAAAGGCAAGACCATTTTATTAAATGTTTGGGCGACATGGTGCGCACCTTGTCGGGCGGAAATGCCAACATTGGACGATTTGCAAGCCAAACTGGGCAGTGATAAATTTGAAGTTGTAACCATAAGCGTTGACCGCAAAGAGCCTGAAGTGCCACAAGCGTTTTTTGATGAAATTAGCATTAAGAATTTGAAATTATACACCAACCCCACAGCATCGGCAATGCGGACTTTACGCGCCCGTGGCTTGCCGCTAACCATGCTTATTAATGCCGAAGGTAAAGAGGTTGGGCGGTTAATGGGTGCTGCAGAATGGGATAGCCCCGACGCAATAAAGTTAATATCTGAATATTTGGAAAAACCATGAAGAAAGTTACTACATGTTTGGTTTTGGGCTTTATGTTGATGACGCCAAGTGCATTGGCTGAGCCTATTGCGCCCAACGACATAAAATCAGTTACGGCTGAGGTGCAGATATTTAGCCAAAAGGTGCGGTTTAAAATGCCGAATGGTTGGGGGCCCGCCAACACCAACCGCCAAAAAGATACATTTATAATTGAATTCACACATAAGAATGAAGATATAAAAAACTGGCAAAATTTATTTTCTATTCAAGGTTATAAGGAATTTGATGCGAACATAAAACCAATACAGGTGAGCGATGCTTATGCGGCAGGGATTGCCGAAAACTGCCCATCATCGGTAATTTATAGTGATATAGGTGAACGAAAAATTGATGGTAATGATGCTTATTTGGCGTTA
>CAZHCZ010000040.1:0-16353 GCA_964531635.1 uncultured Hyphomicrobiales bacterium
CCGACTTCACCTGCAGCGGATAAGCAATAATACCGGGTTTAAAATCCAAATTACGTTTTATGACTAATAGAGCCACTTTAATGGTCGAAGACACCAATTCATAAATAAACAACCCCGCCAATGCAAGGGCTTTAAAAAATTTTCTAAAATATGATTCAGCGCCCAATTGCTCACGCATAAGCGCAATTGCCAGCAAACCAAAAACAAACCCAACAGTAATGTTTAGGAGCGAAAAGTTACCCGAAATAGCCGCCCACACTAACGACAAAACCATATGAAGTGCAAATATTTTCATATCAACTTCCTCCCAATGTACTTTGAATATAAGGTTGCACTTCAACCAAATAATAACCTGCTATACTTGCCGCTTTAATTACAATGTCTGGCAAAATACCAATTAAAAATGATAAGGTGAAAATAATCCAAATCGGCAACATCATAATACGGAGCTGCCTAGATTCAATTCTCTGCCCTCTCCCTTCATATTGCCCGTCAGGCGCATCCACATCACCACCGCGCCAAATCATCTGTATGCTTGCCCGCCCAATAGCGGCAATGGTTAAGAAGCTACCAATTAATATAACCGCAATTACCCAATAATTTTCATTCATATAGGCTGCTTGAATCATCATATACTTTGGCCATAATCCTGAAAATGGTGGCAATCCAGTCACCGCCAATGCCAAGCCAAAAAAGCAGATAGCAACAAAATGGTTTTGCATCGCAATCCCGCCAATTTTAGCAATTTCAAAACTTCCTGACATACGACCAATAACCCCCGCCAATAAATACAACCCCGTCATGACCAACATAGAATGCACAGCATATAACAAGGTGGCCGCCAAAGACGCATGGGTGTGAATACCAATACCAATCATTAATATCCCAACACCCGACATTAATACATAGGCCAACATGCGACGTAATTCAGTTTGAGCAAGCGCACCAACACCACCAACAATAACAGTCAATGAGCCGATGATAAGAAACACATCAAACGCCCCACCATTGCCCTCAGGAAACACCACACTAAACACCCGAATAAGCGCATAAACGCCTACTTTGGTTAGCAAACCCGCAAAAATAGCCGATACCGCTACCCGTGGTGTATGATAAGCCGCAGGCAACCAAAAATACATCGGAAATGCTGCCGATTTTAAACCAAATGCAAATAAGAATAAAATAGAAAGCACCGCCAAAGCGCCTTTGGCTTCACTATCCGCAACCTTCTGAAATAAATCAGCAAGGTTCAAAGTCCCCGTAATCCCATAGAGCAAACCGACGCCGATTAAAAAGAATGTTGTGCCCAATAAATTCAAAAACGCATATTTCACCGCGCCATCAAGCTGAATTTTTTTACCACCCAATATAAGCAACCCGAAAGATGCAATCAACAGCACTTCGAACCAAACATAAAGGTTAAAAATATCACCCGTTAAAAATGAGCCATTAACACCCACCAATAACATTAATATTAAAGTATAATAACCAGCCTTTATCCCACCTTCATCAGTATCAGCAGGGCTGTATAATATTATCAACAACGTAATAAACGAGGCCGTAAAAGCAAATATCCCGCTCATAGCATCGGCGCTGAACGATATTCCGTAAGGCGATATCCACCCACTCATGGTCAAGCTTTGTGGTCCATTTGCCAAAATATCTACAAGCAAAAACGCCGAACCAATCACTGCCAAACCACTCGCGGCTATTGCCAAATAAAATTGCGCGGCAACTTTCGAGCGAAACATTACCGAAACTGCACCAAACACCAATGGTATCAACATTGGCGCCAATATATTCCAATCTGCAAGCACAGTCGGCGTGATTTTCATCGCTTCATTTATTAAATTGTCAACAGCCATAATTCATAAATTCCATTTAATATGTAAGCTCAGTTAAACTGGTTTTTTTAGGTTCGGCAATACGCATTTCTTCACTATTATCTGTACCCAAACTTTCATAAGCGCGGTAAGTCAAAATTAAAACAAATGAGAATATAGCAAAGCCAATAACAATCGCGGTTAAAATTAAAGCTTGTGGCAATGGGTTGGCAATGCCTTGTATTGTTCCTTCAAACCCTGCAGGAATAATTGGTGGTATATCCCGTGTTACTCGTCCGACAGTAAATATCAATAAATTCGCAGCATTACCCAATAAAGCCACGCCCAAAACCAAGCGAATAACCGAGCGGCTTAACATCAGATAAGTACTGGCAGCAAAAACAACTCCAACCAAAAGTGCTAAATAAAACTCCATTAGTCCACTTCCTCCAGTGTTAATGCAATGGCGGTAATTGCACCCACCACCACAAACCACACGCCAACGTCAAAAACCAACGGTGTCGAGAATTTGAAATATTCCCCCCCGCCTAAAGGTATTTTCCACCATATGCCCGATAAAAACGGCACTTGATTTATGTATGATGGTATTCCGCTCGCCGCCGCTAATAAAACCCCAAAGCCTGCAAATGTTATTGGGTTAAAATATAAAGCACGCCTTACCGCAGCAACACCCGATGCAATACCAAACAAAGCCATTGCCGATGCGGCAATCAACCCGCCAATAAACCCACCACCGGGTTCATTATGCCCGCGCAACAATACAAATAACGAAAATATAATCATTAATGCGGTTAATCCGGGGGCAATGGTTCTTAAAATTATAGTATTCATTTTACTACCTCTTCTTTTTGACTCTTATGCTTATGTTTTTTAGGCTTAAATTTAATCAATGCTAAAACCACAACACCCGTTGCCATTACCACCGCTATTTCGCCCAACGTATCCAAAGCTCTAAAATCTACCAAAATCACATTTACAATATTTTGCCACTGCGCAAGAGATAGGCTATATTTTGTAAAGAAATCCGATAAATTGGTATCAAGTTCAGTCTGCAATACCCGTAAGAGCAACAAGCTTAGCCCCGCACCACAAGCCACCGCAATCACGGTCGTAATCACCGCATCAGCTCCGTGTCTACGTTCAGATTTATCAAGCTTTAACCGCGTCATAACCAGTGCTAAAATAATCACCGATAATGTTTCGACCATAAACTGGGTAAACGATAAATCAGGCGCACCAAATAACATAAATAATATAGCCACCGCAAACCCAATAACCCCCAACGAGGCGATAGACGTTAAGCTCGACTGAGCAACCAAGACCGCATAAATGCCCAACACGGCAATAAGCAATATTCCCGCTTCATAAAATGTCGGTATAACCAATTCAGAAAACACAATTTCAGGCAAAGCATCATAAGCCAGCATAGGCACCCAAATTACCAAAGCAAAAAGACCGAAGGTAATCATCATATAGGTTTTTAAATGCCCCGTTTGCAACCTATTGGTAATCACCTGCGCACTATACAACAAACCGCCCATAAATTGGTCAAACCCTTTGTCAGGCCCCCACGAAATCCAAGTAATAAGCTTGTCAGCAAGCCCGCGCGCTCTATCATAATTCATATAAATAACAATGCCCAAGCCCATAGTAACAAGACTCAAAATAAGTTGAATATTTATCCCATGCCATATATACAAGTTCGTACTCGCATTGGTGTTTACAATGGCACTAATCGCCGAATGCATAATCGTTGCGCCTAAATAGGCTACAAACGCACCTGCCACCAAACCCGAAACCGCCAAAACCACAGGGCCAAGCCATAACATAATCGGTGCTTCATGTGGTTTTTTCGGCATGTCACCCAATTTACCAAGCATAGGTTTTAACGCCACCGCAAAACCAATAGCAAACATCATAGCATTGCCAATAATTGCAACAATAAGAAAACCAATGGCTAAAATATCACTTTCCCAAAGCCCTATATACATGCTTTCTTTGGCTATAAACCCAATAAACGGAATAAGCCCACCCATCGACAATGCCGCCAACAAAGCCGCAATAAAAGTAATCGGCATTTTTGTACGCAATCCACCAAGTTTAGTAATATCCCGTGTTCCTGCTTCGTGGTCAATTGAGCCTGCAACCATAAACAAACTGCCTTTAAACAATGAATGCGCCATTAAATATAAAACAGCCCCTTCAATCACACCCTCGCCACCAACGCCCAACAGCATTACTAATAAGCCTAACGATGCCATAGTGGTATAAGCCAACATGCGCTTTAAGTCGGTTTGCCTTAAAGCCAAAACCGCACCAGCAAGCAAAGTCACTGCGCCAAATATACTAAGAATTAACGACCATTCAATGGTATCGCCCAAAACGGGGTAAGTACGCATAAGCAAATAAACACCTGCTTTAACCATAGTCGCGCTGTGTAAAAATGCGCTCACAGGTGTTGGTGCTTCCATAGCGTTTGGCAACCAAAAGTGAAAAGGAAATTGAGCCGATTTTGTAAAAGCCGCAATAATAATTAAAATTAAAACAATACGGTATGTTTCAAAATGTTTAACGTCATTGCCAAGCATCAATATTTCCGCCATTTCAAATGTGCCTGCACTCATGCCCAATACAACAAAACCCGCCAGTAAAGCCAAGCCACCAAGCCCAGTTACAATCAACGCCTGCAATGCAGCTCTGCGTGCGGCTTTTCGCAAATGGTCAAAACCAATAAGTAAAAATGATGTTACCGAAGTCAGTTCCCAAAAAGTAAATAACGCCAATAAATTACTCGCCAATACCACGCCCAACATCGATGCCATAAACATCAACATAAACGCAAAAAACCGCCCTTGATGTACATGACCTTTTAAATATCCACCCGAATAAATTAAAATAAATGTGCCAATGCCCGATATAAGCAAGGCAAACATTAAACTTATGCCATCTAAATAAAAGCTTAAATTAATCCCAAGGCTGGGTATCCATTCATACAGTTCAAATACGGCCCTATCGGTCATAACTTGGTCATAAAGGCTTAAAAAATATATAAAAATCGAGGCGGGTAAAATCGCCAATATCCAGCCCGCTCTATAGCCAAAAACTCGCTTTAATGCAGGCGCAAAAATTGCGAGAATAAAGCCAGATAACACCGCATAAATCATATTTGCCTCAAATTAAGTCGGGTTCACAGTTACCTCTAGACTCTTCGCATATGGTTAATGAATAATTAACAATGTGATTTATACATTATTCACTGCTCTATTTTATATTATACTGCTAAAAGGCTAAGTTAAATTCATGCGGAGAAAATTACAAATGAACACCCCAAAAACTAAAAAAACCCCAAAAGTCGACACCCATCATGGCATAACCAGAACCGATAATTACGCATGGCTGCGAGATGATAATTGGCAAGAAGTTCTACACAACCCGCAAGTTTTAAACCCAGAAATCCGCACCCACCTAGAGCAAGAGAACGCCTACACACTGACAAAATTATCAGATACCGAACAATTGCAAACCACATTATATAAAGAAATGCGTGGGCGCATAAAAGAAGATGATGCAACAGTTCCACTAAAAGACGGGCAGTTCGAATATGGAATAAAATTCGAGAAAAACCAAGAATATCCAATCTACTATCGCACCCACCAGACAACAGAAACAACCCTAATCAACGGCAACATTCTCGCAAAGGATGAAAAATATTTCCGCATCAGCAGCGTCGCCCACAGCCCCGACCACCGCTATATCGCTTACGGCGTCGATATTAAAGGCAACGAAAAATACACAATAAAAATCTTCGACACCAAAACCAACAAACATTTAGACATTAACCTGCCCAACACCACAGGCAATATAGTTTGGGCAGCTGACAGCCAAACTTTTTTCACCATAAAGGTCGATAATAACCACCGTCCTTCCCATGTCTACCGCCATCACCTAAAGCAAAAAACTGCCCAATTAGTCTATCAAGAACTAGACACAGGCTTTTTCGTCAATATCAGTAAAACTCAAGACGGCAATTATATAATCATCACCGCCAATGACCATGAAAGTAGCGAACACTATATAATAGATGCCTACACCCCAACCGACATTCCAAAATGCTTACTTAAACGCAGCCATCAGCATGAATATAGTATTGAACATAATAATGGTTATTTCTATATTTTGTCGAACTATAATAAACGTGAAGATTTCGCCATTTTCAAAACCCCAGTTGATGATTTTGCACCAGAAAATTGGCAAGAGGTCATCGCACATAGCCAAGGCACACTTATTATCAGCCAATTGGTTTTAAAAAATTGGCTAATCCACCTCGAACGCAAAGATGGTCTGCCCGCAATCCAAATTTTAAACCTAACCACCGACCAACGCCATAGCATAAGCTTTGATGAAGCGGCTTACTCACTCGGTCTAAACCAAGGGCTAGAGTTCGCCACCGACACTATCCGCTTTACCTATTCCAGCCCGACAACTCCAAACCAAACCTATGATTACACTATAAAAACTCAAAAACGAAAGCTCATAAAATCACAAATAATCCCTTCAGGTCACAACCCAAAAGAGTATGTAAGTAAACGCCTATTCGCGACAGCGCATGACGGGCAAAAAATCCCAATAACCATTTTACATAAAGCAGGCTTAAAGCTCGACAACAGCGCACCAATGCTGCTCTATGGCTATGGTTCATACGGCTATAGTATGCCTGCAAACTTCAATTCAAAAATGCTAAGTTTGGTCAATAGAGGTTTTGTTTATGCTATAGCCCATGTGCGCGGTGGAATGGAAAAAGGCTATAATTGGTATAAAACAGGCAAGCGGAAAAATAAATCCAATACATTTAAAGATTTTATTTCAGTAGCCGACCATCTAATAAACCAAGGCTACACAAAACAAGGCAATATAGTCGCCGAGGGTCGCAGTGCAGGCGGCTTACTGGTGGGCGCAATCACCAATATGCGACCAGAGTTATGGGGCGCGGTTATTTCCGAAGTCCCATTTGTCGACACCCTAACCACAATGCTAGATGCCACCCTCCCCCTAACCCCACCCGAATGGCCAGAATGGGGCAACCCAATTGCCGATGAAGATGCCTATAAAAACATCCAATCCTACTCCCCTTACGACCAAATAAAACCCAACCACTATCCGCATATTTTAGCAGTAGGCGGTTTAACCGACCCGCGCGTTACTTATTGGGAACCCGCAAAATGGGTCGCCAAATTGCGTGAACACAATCAAGCCAACACCGACATTCTATTATACACCGAAATGGAAGCAGGTCACGGCGGCGCCTCAGGTCGTTTTAAAAGCCTAAAAGAAGACGCCCGCCTATATGCCTTCGCCATCAAATCCCTAAGTCTATAATTATAGCTCTTGATATGCATCAACTTAATCTATAAAATACCTATATAATAATGGTAAAAAATAACAATGGAGGCTTAAAATGTCATTTGAACTACCAACCCTACCCTATGCTTACGATGCGCTAGACCCATATATGTCAGCTGAAACTCTTGAGTTTCATCACGACAAACATCACAATGCCTATGTCACTAACGGCAATAATTTGCTCGAAGGCTCAGGTCTTGAGGGCAAAACACTAGAAGAAATTATCAAAGCCACTTACGGCGATGCCTCCAAAGCCGGTCTATTTAACAATGCCGCTCAGCATTATAACCATATGCACTTTTGGAACTGGATGAAAAAAGACGGTGGCGGCGCAATACCAGGTGAGTTAGAAAAGAAAATAATCGAAGATTTAGGCTCAATAGCCGCCTTCCGCGATGCCTTCTTAACGGCAGGTGCAACTCAATTTGGTTCAGGCTGGTGCTGGTTGGTACAAAATGCCGATGGCAAATTAGAGGTCACAAAAACCGCCAATGGCGAAAACCCATTATGCTTTAACCAAAAACCATTGCTAGGTTGCGATGTATGGGAGCATAGCTATTATATAGACTATCGCAATGCCCGCCCCAAATATTTAGAAGCCTATTTCGACAATATGATAAATTGGGAATATGTAAACGAGCTGTTTACTGGCTAAGCTCAAAACCCATTATAATTGGTTTTAATAACAAACCCCGTGTTTTAAACTGCACGGGGTTTTCTTTTATAGTAAAAATTTCACCGCCAACAACCCAGAAATCCCTATAAACATTGCAAAAAGTGCATTGTTACTCACCCAAAACACCGCCACAAATATTACCAAAACCGCAATTTCAGCAAAGCTACCCTTTAAGGCGGCAGGAATAAAAAACGAAATCATAGCAAATATCGGCAACATAGTTAAAGTCGATAAAAACTGACTATCGGTTTTAACATAACCCGATAAAATCACCCCAATGAACCGCGTAAAATACACCACTAAAGGCAAAATAATTAATATAACCCAAGGTTCAACCACCACGTCGCTCCTTAAATTCTAAATATAAATTGGCAACACCACCAGCAATAACCGCACCCAGCATAATCACCGCTTGCCCCATATTAAAATAATAAAGCGTCAAAGTTGCCATTGATGCAACAATAATTGGCGAAACAAACCCCTTATTGCTCTTAACCAACAAAACCACCAGCAACCCAAAAAACATAATGCCAGCATAAGCCAAGCTTTCAATCACCGCGGTTTGCACAAATTGTGTTAGCAATAACCCCGCAAAAGTCTCCAATAACCAAAACGTATAAACCACAACACCAACAGCTACAATATATACAAATTTACTCTCAACATGGTCAGCCTTAACCCCCAAAACATAGCCCATATCACAAAGCACAAATAACCCGCAATAACGCCGTAAAAATGTTTGTTTTCTAAATTCATGCCCAACAACAATGCCCATAAAAACATGCCTAGACGAAACCAAAAAAGCCGAAATAACCACAGTCATAAGCGGCATAGCATCACCCCAAACCGCCAATGCTGTAAATTGCGCAGTGCCCGCAAACACCAAAGCCGATAATATCAAAGTTTCACTAAAACTAACCCCCTCAGCAATAGCCGCCGCCGCAAACAACGCCCCAAACAACCCAACACTAAACCCAATCCCAACAGAATCCCAAACCGCCACCTTAATATCCCGCATACTATCACTCACCCAAGACCCTTTTAAATATTATTAAGAAACTAACTTTTCAATAAGTTCCATCAACTTAGCTACAGCATTGCTAAATTTGACCCCTTTATCTACTACATCAAATGTTTTTCCAAAAAAACCAACACTTCTGAACACTGAACGCTTTTTAGGTTCTTCTAAAGGATCTTCCTTACCCATTTTAAGCGGTGCGGTATTAAGCGTCGCAATATCATCATATTGCCGCTTTTTAATTTTTACTTCCTTTAAATAATTTTCAGTAACTTCGCCTTTTTCATACGCTATTTCCGCATCTATAACCAACTTCTCCATTAATTCCTTATAATCTACACTGTCAAATATTTTAGAATCAATAGGAGCATTTTTAATATATTCATCACGCTTCAAATCTAACGGATAATGCTTTTGAATTTTATCATGGATATCACTTATAGTATTAATAGCCGTCTCTATACCAGCATCACACCAAATTTTGTCACTATCAGCATTCTGCTCGGCACGAATAATCGTCATGTCATCATCAAGATAAGTAATCTCAAAATCAAAACCCTTACCCAATTCTTCAAGATACCCCTCTAAGGAAGATATTAAAATAGGAGGAGTGCTATTCTTTCTTTCAAGCGCTTTCAGCAGGTTTTTAATCTGCCGCCTTGCCCGCTCGGGCAAAAGCTCCAACCCCGCTTCAACAATCGGGTCATTTATTTCTGTATCCGATGTTACATCTAACTGGTTTTTATCATTTATTATCGGTCGCGGACTAACAGTATCTTTAGCTTTTTGCAAAAAATCATCAACAGACAATTCGGTTGGCTTAACCTCGTCCAACCATTGTTTAATATCCGCATTAATTAAACCCGCACCTTGTTCCCACCAATCATCCGACTGATTCGCAACTTTAACCGTCAACTGTTCAACCAAATCATCCGACAACCCAGCCCAATTGCGCCCAGCCAAAATATCCTCATACCACCCAGTCCAAACCTCCCAACCCTCATTAAGCGCTAAAAGATTTCCCTTTAATTCTTGCCATTGTTTATCATTCGAAATAGATTTTCCATCCACCCAAAGCGGCTTTTTTGCCAATAATTCCACACTTAAACCCTGCTCCAATAAATTAACATCAGCAGCATAGGCAGCACGGGAGGCGCGGGCAAAATCATGGGGGGGGAATTTGCGGGCCCCCCATGATATTAAATTTACATAAAATATTATTTTAGTCAAATCGCCTTTTACTGCAATAGTATCTTTTACATCAGATAACGGCAGAAGACGTAGCGCTATCCTCGATGCAATCACCACCGAACATTCACGCGGCTTATCTTCAAGCCAATCTCTTAAATCATCGCTATTATTTATCTCAACCATTTATACCATTCACCCGTTCTTTTGCACCAACCCTAAAACCCTTTTTTCAAACTGCCCAATATCCCACGCACAATCGCCCCCGCCAAACGTGTCGAAACCGAGCGTAAAACCGACTTTGCAACAGTCTCACCATACCCCTGCCGTTTAGAACCCTTAGCACCGCCAAGCAAATCCTCAAAAAACCCACGGTTCTGCTTCTTATTCTGCACTTCTTCTTTAGCTTCAAGTTTAATCGCCTTAGCTTCAAGTTTAGCCGCCTTAACTGCATCTTTTTCAGCCTTAGCTTCAGCTTTTGCAAGCTTAACTGCATCTTTAATAGCCAGTTCAGCCTTAATCTGATCCTGCTCAGCCGTCACCCGCGCCACAGCGCGGCCTTTAAATATCTCATAGGCCGATTCTCTATCAATCAAATCTTCATATTTGCCATAAACATGGCTATTTTCAACAATCCGCGAACGCTCGTCGCTCGTAATCGACCCCATACGGCTCGATGGCGGTCTTATCATCGTGCGTTGAACAACAGATGGCACACCCTTTTCGTCCAATGTCGAAACCAACGCCTCACCAACACTTAATTGCGTAATGGTTTCATATGCATCAAAGTCGGGGTTATTTCTAAATGTTTCAGCCGCCACTTTAACTGCTTTTTGCTCACGCGGCGTATAGGCTCTAAGCGCATGTTGAATACGGTTGCTTAGTTGTGCCAACACACCATCAGGCACATCGGTCGGGTTTTGCGTAACAAAATAAACCCCAACCCCTTTCGAGCGAATAAGCTTAACCACTTGCTCAATTTTTTGCACCAACGCTTTAGGCGCATCCTCAAATAACAAATGCGCTTCATCAAAAAAGAACACCAATTTCGGCTTATCAGGGTCACCAACTTCAGGCAATTCTTCAAATAATTCCGATAATAGCCAAAGCAAAAATGTCGCATATAATTGCGGCGATTGCATTAATTTATCGGCCGCCAATATGTTTATATAACCCTCACCACGCGAATTGGTCTTAAAAAAGTCATTAATATCAAGCGCAGGTTCTCCAAAAAACTTATCCCCGCCTTGGTTTTCAAGCGTCAATAACCGCCGCTGAATAGAGCCAACAGAGGTACGAGATACATTGCCATACTCAAGCGTCAAATCCTTAGCATTCTCTCCAATATGCACCAATATCGACTTTAAATCTTTAAGGTCAAGCAACAATAAGCCAAGGTCATCAGCAACCCTAAAAGCAACATTAATCACCCCTTCTTGGGTTTCATTCAAATTCAACAAACGGCTCAACAATAACGGCCCCATGTCACTAATAGTCGTGCGAATAGGGTGACCTTTCTCGCCAAATAAATCCCAAAATACCACAGGAAATTTATTAAGCTCATACCCATCATAACCAATGTCTTTAGCGCGTTTGGTTAAAAAGTCTTTTTCCTCACCCTTCATGGCAAGCCCAGCCAAATCGCCTTTAACATCAGCACAAAATACAGGCACACCATCGGCAGCAAACCCTTCGGCTAATATTTGCAGGCTTACTGTTTTACCCGTTCCAGTCGCGCCAGCAATCAGCCCATGTCGGTTCGCAAGTTTCAATAATAATTCTTCATTTTTTTGGCTTTTACCAATAAACACACTGTCTTCATTATACATTTTTCGCTCTCCCATTTTTAACATTTAACCACAGTCTAACCATCAAATTACAACATACCAGAAATATTTTATATTTCACTTGCATTTTACTGCCAAAAGTAATCTGTTATCAAATATAAACACTAAAACAAAGGTCTTCTTATGGAACAAATCATCGCAACAATAGCCGAAAAACTGGGCATACCCAGTGAACTGGCTTCAAAAGCTGTTGGCATTATTTTAAATTTGGTCGATAGCTCAGTAACAGACGATATTAAAGAAAAACTATACAGCGCAATACCAGATGCTCAAGCCCTAGCTCAATCGGGCGGCGAAGAAAGCGGCGGCGGTCTTATGGGCATGGCATCAGGCTTGCTCGGCGGAGGCGGAGGCGCAATGGGCGCAATGGCAGCAATGAGTAAATTATCCGATGTCGGGCTAGACACCGACCAAGTAACCGATATGGGCAAAACCCTAATGGGCTATGTTGGCGAAAAAGGCGGCGATGAGCTTGTAGGTGAAATTGTTAGCTCAATCCCAGGTCTAGATAAATTCATCTAAACTAAAACACACATTCGTAATAAAGGGAGCTTCATCGCTTCCTTTATTTTGCCCTTAAACATACGCTAGCGTATGTTTACCCACAGCCCATCTGAAAAAGTTGAAAATAAACACAATAACGCGTATAATAATAAAATAATATTCAAACCACAGGTTGCAATGTCCAATTCATTCAAAAAAATTAATTACGACACATGGCAAAAAGCCGCCGAGACCGCCCTTAAAGGCGCAAGCATCAACAGCCTAACCAAACATACATATGATGATATTGCCATCAACCCGCTCTACCAAGCAAGCATAAATTCCAACCAAGCAGCCCTACCCACCAACGACTGGCAAATCAACCAAGCCATCAATCACCCCAATATTAAACAAGCCAAAAAACAAATAGCCGAAGATTTATCTCAAGGCGTAAATGCCCTAAGCCTCTATTCCAATCAGTCCCTAAACGCCCAAGGCTACGGAATGAGCTTAAATCAAGCCAATTTAAAAGATCTATTCCAAAACACTCACCTAAACATGATAAGCCTAAGGCTAGAAACAGGGCATGACCAATATAAATCAGCCGACTTAATCACCAACTACGCCCCCAAAACGGCAAGTCTATCCTTAGGCATCGACCCAATCGGCAAACTCGCCCAATATGGCGGCTTCCCGTCCCCCCAGCTCACCGAAAAACAACAAGTTCAGCACGCGCTAACCCACTATAACACCACACACATATTACGAGCCGATGGTCGCATCGCGCATAATGCAGGCGCAAGTGAAGCTCAAGAATTAAGCTTCATTCTGTCCACCGCGTTAACTTACCTAAAGTGGGCAGATGACGCCAATTTAGACCTAAGCACCACCGTCCAAAAAATAGAAATCTGCACATCTACCGACCAAAATCAATTCCTAACCATCGCCAAAATCCGCGCAATCCGCCAGCTATGGGCAGAGCTACTAAACGCATTGGGCATTCCTCAATCCCCTGCCCATATTTTCGCCCAATCCTCATACCGTATGGCAACAAAATACGACCCATATATCAACATTCTGCGCACCACAGTCGCCTGTTTTTCAGCAGGCTTAGGCTGAGCAAACCAAATCGCCTTGCACCCATTAAGCATAGCGCTAGGTCTAGCCCCAAGCTTCGATAGGCGCATCGCCCGCCACATCCAAACCATCTTAATCGAGGAAAGCGGCCTAAGCAAAGTCACCGACCCAAGCCACGGCTCAGCCTACATCGAAAACCTAACTCAGGAGCTCACCAAAAACGCATGGCAGCTGTTTCAAGAAACCCAAAAATCAGGTGGCATAATCCCCAATTTACTCAATAACAATATCCAAACCGCCATAGAAAAAACCACATTCAAGCGTCATCAAGCCCTAGCCTCCCATAAGCAACCCATAACAGGCACGTCCGAATTTCCAAATTTAGATGAAGCTGAATATAAATGCGACCCAACCCCAAAACAATCAATAGCCCCCGCTAAATATGCCATTAAAGCCAAGCTTCTCCACCCCATAAGAGATGCAAAAATATTTGAACTATTGCGCGATAAATCCGTGCCCAAAACCACTCAACAAAAAACCTTAATGCCCCTCTACAAAACCGAGGCAAACTAATGTCAAAATTCAAATCTATAGCCACCGCCCCCCTAACCAACAGTTTTAAGTCCACTGCTAGCAAAGCTTCGCCCTTCAACACTCCAGAAGGCATAAACTTAAAATCCCACTATACCCAAAGCGATATAGCAGGCTTACCCCACCTTAAAACCTTCCCAGGTTTCCCGCCCTATATTCGCGGCTCATACCCAACAATGTACACCAGCCGCCCGTGGACAATTCGCCAATATGCAGGTTTTTCTACAGCCGAAGACAGCAACGCCTTCTACCGTCGCAATTTAGAAGCAGGTCAAAAAGGTCTGTCAATAGCGTTCGATTTGGCCACCCACCGTGGTTATGACAGCGACCACCCTCGCGTTACAGGCGATGTCGGTATGGCAGGCGTGGCGATAGACAGCATCTATGATATGCGCACTCTATTTAATAAAATCCCGCTCGACAAAATGAGTGTTTCAATGACCATGAATGGCGCAGTCCTACCCATACTTGCGCTTTATGTGGTCGCGGCCGAGGAACAAGGCGTCACCCCCGCGCAACTAAGCGGCACAATTCAAAACGATATTTTAAAAGAGTTTATGGTGCGCAATACCTATATTTACCCACCAAAGCCCTCAATGCGCATTATTTCCGATATTTTCAGCTACACTTCAAAACATATGCCCAAATATAACAGCATATCCATCTCGGGCTATCATATGCAAGAAGCAGGCGCGACCGCCGATTTAGAACTCGCCTACACTTTGGCAGATGGTCTAGAATATGCCAAAGCGGGCATAAAGGCAGGCATGGATATCGACAGTTTTGCCCCACGTTTAAGCTTTTTTTGGGCAACAGGCATGAATTTTTTTATGGAAATCGCCAAAATGCGCGCCGCCCGTATGATTTGGGCAGAAAAAATGCAGCAGTTCAGCCCAAAAAACCCAAAAAGTCTTTCTTTACGAACCCATTGCCAAACCTCAGGCTGGAGCTTAACCGCGCAAGATGTATTTAATAATGTCAGCCGCACCTGCATCGAAGCGATGGCAGCCACCCAAGGGCACACCCAAAGCCTACACACCAATGCCCTAGACGAAGCGTTGGCATTACCGACCGATTTTTCTGCCCGCATCGCCCGCAATACTCAAATATTTCTACAACAAGAAACCGCAACTTGCGATGTTATAGACCCATGGGGCGGCAGTTATTTTGTCGAAAGCCTAACGCATCAATTGGCTACAAAAGCTCTAACTCACATGGCGGAGATTGATAAAATTGGCGGTATGGCAAACGCCATAGATGCAGGCATTCCAAAGCTAAGAATAGAAGAAGCCGCAGCCCGCACCCAAGCGCGTATCGACAGCGGGCAGCAAATCGTCGTCGGGGTTAATAAATACCCGCTACAAACAAAAGAAAATATCGAAATTCTAAAAGTAGACAATGAAAAAGTGCGTCAAATGCAATTGGCAAAACTTAAAGCTCTAAAAGCCGAGCGCAACCAAAGCCAAACCGACGAAACCCTCGCCCAACTCACCCAAGCTGCAAAGTCAGGAAATGGCAACCTAATGGAACTGGCAATAAACGCCGCCCGCGCCAAAGCCACAGTAGGTGAAATTTCTTTTGCCATAGAAAAAGTTTTCAGTCGCCATAAGGCAAAAATTCAGGCAATATCGGGCATATACCGTAAAGAAATTGGCGAAGACAATATGACCATAAAAAAAATCACCACGGCCATAACCCAGTTCGAAAAAAACGACGGTCGCCGCCCGCGCATTCTCATCGCCAAAATGGGGCAAGACGGGCATGACCGTGGTCAAAAAGTCATCGCCTCAGCTTTTGCCGATTTAGGCTTCGATGTCGATATAGGCGCATTATTCCAAACCCCAGAAGAAGTTGCCAAACAAGCCGTTGAAAATGATGTCCACATCATAGGTGCAAGCTCACTAGCCGCAGGTCATCTAACCTTTATCCCCGCTCTAAAAGCCGCCCTAAAAGCCTATAACCGTGACGATATAATGATAGTAGCAGGCGGTGTTATCCCCCCGCAAGATTATAAAGCCCTAACCCAAGCAGGTGCCACCGCAATTTTCCCCCCAGGCACAATAATCAGCGAAGCCGCCCTTGACCTAATTTCAAAACTCAATAAATCACACGGCTATAGCAAATAACCGAGCAGACAAAAAATCAAGAAATCTTCTGAGCTTAGAGGTAATATCCCGCTTCAGCTTGGAGTACCATGGTCATGTCACGTTTTATGTAAGACCGCTGGTC
>CAZHCZ010000041.1:0-16034 GCA_964531635.1 uncultured Hyphomicrobiales bacterium
TTAAAGGTTTGGATGCTGATGTCGGGGTAATTTATATTTTGAAACCTGCGACGAAGCGGTTGGGCTTTTCGGTTATTAGCCTATAGGCATCATTGTTAGAAAAACCGATTGATATTGGGACTTCTAGGCGTTCTAGGTCGGGGAAATCTCGCACAGGGTAGAAAGATAAATTTTGTTTGGTTGCTATATCGGTGGTGATTTGAATGGGCAGGTAGGCATCGCTTTGAGCTAGCAGATTATCATCTTCCTCATCGGTAAAAAGTGATGCGAGTATAATTTGCTCGGTGAGCAATTCGGGGTCGCTGATTGAAGGGCGCAATTTTGGTGCTTCGGCTATAGTGGGTGCAACAATAGGCACGCTTGGGAAAATAGGCGTGCTTGGGAACATAGGCCGCTTGATGGGTTTGCTAACATTGGCTAAGACAATAGGCTTATTAGGTTTAGGTTTTGGCTTTTTTGGAGTGGATTTTGCGGCTACGGTTACATTCTCTCGCTCGGGTTTGCGAACATAGCCACCAAATGGTTTGCCACGCTTGAATAATGCTGCCAGTTGGGTGGCGTTCATCCTTGGCCAATGGCGAACAGCGCCAATATCTATATGAACGAACGGAATGCCTGAGCGGGGATAATAACCAACACCGCCAACCCGTTTTAGCAAGCCTGCTTCGCGCAATGTGCGTAGGGAAACATCGGGGAAATAAACATCAATAGCATCGCCAAGCATATGTTTGGATTTTTTTGCACCTCTAATTTGTGCATTGGTTTTAGGAGAGCGATACGCCGATATTACTCTTATTTCGCGCCTTGAACCCAATTCGCGGTGTAATGACCAGAGTGTATCAATAAGTTTTGGGTTCATTCTTATGACGCTATTTGTACGCCAGTCGCGTAACATTATGTCGATTTTTCGCATGGCAGCGGGAACATTGCGCCCATTGACTTTATAGGTAACAGTTAGTTTTTGTTTGGTATTTACGTTATGAAAGCTAATACTGCGGGTATCGGAGGAAGCATAGGTTTTTGGCGCTTGGATAAACAGCATAAAAGCCAGCAAAACGTATATTACGAGCTTGGGTTTATGCCTATAAATATGTACTCGTTTTAAAAACCTCATAATAATAATCAAGATAAGTGATATATTTTGCGGAATGGTTAATAAACTACTATAATTTATTTTAATTCACTGCAATATTATTTTGCTCGGGCTTATTGCGTATTTTTATTTTCCAAACTTTGTAAGAAGCAAAAAACAGCACCATCATAACAAAAACAGTAAGAGTTCCAAATGCCATTTGCCCAACAGAGAAAAAACGATAACCAATAAATGCCGTGTTTTCTAGCGACCTGCCCAATTTACAGTGACTTTTTTGGCTTTATTCATTGTTATTTCCTATATAATTACACACCAATATATTGCGTTAAAATGTGTTTATTTTGAGGCTAATGTTTGGTTTGATGCTGTGGCTATTTTGATGAACTCTTCGGTATTCAAAGCCTTGGCTATGGCGTTGTCGCGGCTATAAACATCGCTATAATATTGAACTTCACCATCTTTATCGACCAATGCGGTCATATAGGTTAGATATATGGGCAGTTTTCTTTTCATTGAAAACCATTTATTTTTACGCGCGCTCAGAAGACCGTCATATTTTTTTCCTGACCAACCCATAAGCAATTGAGCAAATTCTTTGGGTTTTTTAACCCGCACACAGCCTGAACTAAATGCACGGCTGGCATTGTTAAATAAGCTTTTTGTTGGTGTGTCATGCAAATAAATGGCGTGCCTATTCGGGAACATAAATTTAACCTGACCCAATGCGTTTTTCTTGCCTGGTTTTTGACGAATGCGGAACGGCATTGAACGTCTGCTGGCATTTGCCCAATCGAGCTTGCCTATCACTTCATAACCGTTGCGCGCAAGATAGCCTGGGTCTCTCAAGGTGGCGGGTTTGATTTTGCGCATAATGATAGAGTTTGGTATATTCCAATAAGGGTTTACCACAACATTACGCATAATGTCGTTAAACACTGGGGTTTGATATTTTTTTTGTCCGACAATGACAATAGATGAAAAAACAACTTCTTGTTTATCGAACACTCTGACCATAAATTCTGGTTGGTTTACAAAAATATATTTTTCGCCTAACTTTTCGGGCAACCAACGCTGGCGCTCTAAGTTTACAAGTAAAGTTTTAAGTGGGCTTTTAACGGTATAATTAAGTGCGGCAAGAGTTTTACGCCCTGGAAGTCCATCGGCTTTTAAGCCTTTTGCTTCTTGATAGTCTTTTACAGCTTTTACCAATGTTTCATTATAAAATTCGGGGCTTTCATTATTTTCGGGGCTTTCATTATTTTCGGAATTTTCGAGATTCTCATTATTTTCAGAATTGTCGAGATTCTCATTATAAACTTCGGGGGCTTCATTGATTTCGGGTATTGTATAAAAGCCCAATTGCTCTAAACGCAATGCAAGTTTGGCAACCCGTGGGGATTTAACACCTGGGCGTAGGGTTTTACCTACTGGAATTTTAACGGGTGTTATAGCGGTTTTGGTTTTTGTACTTAATTGATGAAACTCGGATAATAGGGTTTTAAATTGCGCACTTTGTGGGTTTTGTAATTCGAGCCATTTTTGTAATTCATCGGCTTGATTGAGACTTTTTATATTCTCTAGCACCAAGCTTGCTGGGGTGGTTTTGGGGTTAAGGTCGTAATTTCTATCTACTTTTGAAGGGATTAACTGACCTGCGCTGGCATGGCGGGTATAGAGCAATGCGGCTTGGCTTAGGGCAAGCTCGAGCTTGGCGCGGCTTAACACCAATTGGTTTAGAGGTTTGTTATTTTTAAGTTTTTTAAAATTTTCGGTTGTTTGCGGAACTTCTAACCATTCGGGCTGAACTTGCGTGCTGGCATCTTCAATCAATTGTTTTAGTTCTGGCAGTTTATAGCGTGAGGAGGTTAGAGCGAAATTTTTGGCATTTTTAAGTGTGGCTAAAAGTGCATCTACTTTAGTGGTGTTGAGTTGATTGTTAGCGAACCAAAGTGGTTTGTCTTCATTGGCTTTTAAGGCTTGAGTTATGGCTTTGCGTTCGGACTTACGCATGGAAACGCCTTTGATTACAGACGCTTTTTTCTTTGCCAATTGTTGGACTTTTAACCGCGTTAGACCATCTATAAGTGGCAGGGTTTGTATATCGGTTTTGAGTTTGAAGGGTTTCTTTTCTTCTTGAACGTCTTGAACAACCGCTTTATCTGTTTTTGCCACTTCGGTTTTTGCTGAGGGGGTGGTGTCGACTTTTGCCAATGCTGTTGGGCTGTATAAAACAATAGATGCAGATATTACTGCTGCTAATATTATTCTTGTTTTACTGGACATGATAGGTTCTCCCTCATCTACAACTATAGTTAGATGTAATATATGAATATTATTATTTAGTTACATTAAAAAATGTCAAATTACTATCACGTTTTTGTGATTACTGATTATTTTGCTCTAATCCTAAATCATTCACTTTACGATATAGGGTTGAGCGACCGATGCCTAATTTGCGGGCAACCTCGGACATATGACCACGGTAGCGGTTCATTGCCATTTTTATCATATCGGCTTCGACTTCTTCTAAACGTCTTATTTCGCCATTTTGGGCTAGGGAGGCAATGTCTGAATTGTTTGGTGCGTGTTGGGCAAAATGTGAGGGGGATATATCGGGGATATATTGACCATATTGGGTTGGAGTTTGTGGTCTTAGACTGTTGCTATGAGCTGGCGTTGGCGCACCTATCATGGCAGGGCCTTGATGGTAAACATCGGCAGTCAATTCGGGTGAGGGGGCTTGTGGAGCTTGGTCGTTATAACCCTCGACATGGGCGGCGATTTGTGGGAAATCGGACACATCGAGCTCGCTTTTTTCGCACAGAATTATAGCACGGAAAATTGTGTTTTCGAGCTGTCGGACATTGCCCGGCCATGTATATTGCATCATCATATTTAATGCACGGCTGCTGATGTTGCTAATGTTTTTGCCTTCTTCGACTGCAAAACGTGTGATGAAATATTGTGAAAGATTTTGTATATCATCCAACCGTTCACGCAGGGGTGGGATGTGGATGGGGAAAACGTTTAAGCGATAGTATAAATCTTCGCGGAAATTGCCTGCTTTAACTTCTTCTATCATATCTTTATTGGTGGCTGAAATAAGCCTGATATTGACCTTTATAGGACGCGCTGCGCCAACAGGTTCTATTTCACCCTCTTGGATAGCACGCAGGAGCTTTACTTGGATATTTAACGGCAATTCACCGACTTCATCTAAGAATAGTGTGCCGTTATGTGCCTCTTGAAACTTGCCCGTTTGTTTGGATGTAGCACCTGTGAACGAGCCTTTTTCATGCCCAAATAGAATGGATTCGACCAAATTTTCGGGAATTGCACCGCAGTTAACCGTAATGAACGGCTTACCCACGCGTTGTGAAGAGCCTTGGATGGCGCGGGCTATAACCTCTTTGCCGACGCCGCTTTCGCCTTCGATTAAAATTGGAATATTACTTTGTGCGCCTTTTAAGCCTAGGGACTTTACTCTGTCCATACAGGGGCTTGAGGCTATTAAATCATCGAAGGTAAAGCGGGTTTGGGTTTTTTTAGTGATTCGGATGATTTCTTTTTGTAATTTTTTGGTTTCTAAGGCGTTTTTAATTGAAATAAGAATGCGCTCGGGGCTGGCGGGTTTGACCATAAAGTCCTTCGCGCCTTTTTGCATGGCTTTGACTATGGTGTCGATGCCACCTTGAGCGGTTTGGACGATGGTTGGAACATCTTTGCCGATTTCGTGCATTTTATCGAGCAAGGCAAAGCCGTCTATTTGTGGCATCATTAAATCTAATATCATCACATCGGGTTTGAAATCGGGTTTTTGCAGCATTTCCCATGCTTGTACACCGCCATCAGCTAAAATAATGTTGTAATTCTCACGCCCGATAACTTGCTGTAAAATACGGCGTTGGGCTGGGTCGTCATCGACGATAAAAATTGTATTCATCATAGGTAATACTCGGTACAAGAAACTATTCAGTGTCCCATATTGATGTTTATTCTTTAACAGTGTGTTAACGCATTGTTTCTGTTTGGCACGAATTGCCGTTTAAATTAACTATGTATGAAGTGTTAATTTGGGTGTTTTGTTGGTTTTATTGAATGTTTTTTTTGATGTGGCGGTGAAATGGTTAACAGCTTGTCATTGTTTTATTGAAAAATTGCTTAACCAAAGGTTAACAGAATTTTTATTCTTGCGCTTTTGAAGCAATGTAATAAATTATAGCATAATCAACTGATTTTGATTATGCTATAAGGCGCGCATAGCGACTCGACGCCAGCGCAGGCTCTCGCAAAGCGAAAAGTAGCCGTGAGTTATAGATTAAGTAAAATTATTATGAGGTTAATATATGCGTGGAATTTTAGAATATCCTAAATTTAGTAAAAAAACCAACAGTGACAGTGGGTTTGATGCTTCTGATTTGCCTGAATGGGATTTTGGAGCGCTTTATTCTTCTATGGATGATGAAAAAATTGAACAGGACTTTGCAAGTGTTAAGGCGCAAGTTGATGCGTTTGAAGCGGCTTATAAGGGTAAATTGGCTGAATTGTTGGCAGATGCGCATGTTTTGGCTAAGGCTGTACGGGAATATGAGGCGATGTCTGAAATTATGGGCGGGATTATTTCTTATGCTTATTTGCTTTATGCGCAAGTGGCAACTGACCCTAAGCGGATTAAATTTTTGGGCGATGTTCAAGAAAGACTAACCGAGCTTGGCACGCGGACTTTGTTTTTTGAGTTGGAGCTTAACCGTATTGATGCGGGCAAAATTGATAAATTGTTGGTCGATGATGGGTTAAAACATTATGCGCCTTGGTTTAAGGATATAAGGCGCGAAAAACCTTATCAACTTAGTGATGAACTTGAGCAATTGTTTGCCGAAAAATCGGTCACTGGTGGGCAGGCTTGGAACAGGTTGTTTGACGAAACTATGGCAAGTTTGCGGTTTGATGTTGATGATAAAAAATTATCGGTTGAGCAGGTTCTTAATATGGTGACATCGCCCGATGGGGCTCAACGAAAAAAAGCGGCTCATGCTTTGTCGAAAACACTTAGCGACAATGGGCGATTTTTTACGCATGTGACCAATGTTTTGGCGAAGGACAAGGCTATATCGGATAAATGGCGTGGGTTTGATGATGTGGCTCAATCGCGCCATTTGGCGAACAGGGTTGAACCTGAGGTGGTGAATGCGCTAGAGGCATCGGTTAAGCGGGCATACCCTAAATTATCGCACAGATATTATGCGCTTAAGGCTAAGTGGTTTGGCGTCGAGCAGCTTAATCAGTGGGATAGAAATGCGCCGTTGCCCAATATTGCCCGTGGTGATACAAGCTGGGACGAAGCTAAGCATATTATTTTAGATGCTTATCGGGATTTCTCGCCCGAAATGGCCGATATAACCGCTAAGTTTTTTGATAATGGTTGGATTGACGCCCGCTCGCGTGATGGCAAAGCCCCTGGGGCATTTGCTCACCCAACAGTGCCGAGCAAGCACCCATTTGTTATGATAAATTATTTAGGTCGACCGCGCGATGTTATGACTTTGGCGCATGAACTTGGGCATGGTGTGCATCAATATCTTGCCAATGAACAAGGGGCTTTAATGGCACCAACACCACTAACACTTGCCGAAACTGCCAGTGTGTTTGGCGAAATGCTGACCTTTAGGTCGATGTTGGCTAAGGCTGAAAATGTCGAACAAAAACGCGCTATGTTGGCGGGTAAAGTCGAAGATATGCTCAACACTGTGGTGCGGCAAATTAGCTTTTATAGTTTTGAACGCAAGGTGCATATTGGGCGACAGAATGGTGAGCTTACTCAAGAGCAATTGGGCGAATTTTGGCTAGAAGTTTCGACCGAAAGCTTAGGACCTTGCGTTAAACTCAATGAAGGTTATGAGCATTATTGGTCATATATTCCGCATTTTATTCATTCGCCTTTTTATGTTTATGCTTATGCGTTTGGCGATTGTTTGGTGAATTCGCTATACGCCTGTTATCAAGATAAGCCCGAGGGGTTTGTTGATAAATATTTTGATTTGCTCAAAGCTGGCGGCAGCAAACACCATAGTGAGATATTAGCGCCATTTGGCTTGGATGCTACTGATGAAGCGTTTTGGGATATGGGGCTTAATGCCATCGCCGCATTAATTGATGAACTTGAAGCGCTTGAAGGGCAGTAATGTTGTTGCTTAATTGTAAATTTACTTAGACAAACGGCTTGCGCTGGTTTAAAAGTAAAGATGTAAATATTTGAAAGACTAAAAATATGACGAAAAATGAACATCCTGCTATGGATTATAAAATGCATAATGATACATATAAGGCCTTTGTCAAAGGCTGTACTTATGGTGGTATTTTTTGTGCTGTTCTTACCATTTGGGCAGTGATTGCCATTAGCACATAATATCTTTTAACGGTCTCTTGAGGAGTTAAGAGCGCTTTTTAAGGAGACATTCGCATGAAGATTGTCATTACTGCCGAGCAATTGGCAGACGAAACCCGTGTGGCTGTTACGCCACTTATTGTTAAAAAATATATTGATTTGGGTTTTGAAGTCGCACTCGAAAAAGGCGCTGGGCTTAAAGCCGATTTTACCGACCAAGCTTATAAAGATATTGGCGCAAGCGTTGTGAGTGATTTGAAAAAATTATTGACCGATGCCGATATATTGCTTGGTGTTTTACGCCCCTCTTTGAGCGTGTTAAAACAATTGCCCGACACGGCTTTGGTGATTGCTATGCTTGACCCTTATGCAGGAAAAGCCGCTCTTAAAGATTTGCAAAAATCTAACAAAACCAGTTTTTCTATGGAATTAATGCCGCGTATATCGCGCGCACAAAGCATGGATGTTTTGTCTTCACAATCGAACCTAGCGGGTTATAAGTCGGTGCTTGAAGCGGCTGCACAATTTGGGCGGGCTTTTCCGATGATGATGACAGCGGCAGGCACTATTGCCCCTGCACGGGTGTTTGTTATGGGTGTTGGTGTAGCAGGCTTACAGGCGATTGCCACGGCAAGACGGCTTGGGGCGATTGTTACCGCGACCGATGTGCGTATGGCAACCAAAGAACAAGTGGAAAGCCTTGGGGCTGAATTTGTTATGGTTAAAGGCGATGCCGATGACAGTGGTGAAACCGCAGGTGGCTATGCCCGCGAAATGAGCGATGATTATAAAGCGCGGCAGGCGGAACTTGTAGCCAACCATATAAAGAAACAAGATATTGTAATTACCACCGCGCTTATACCAGGGCGTGATGCGCCTGAGCTTATTTCTAAAGCTATGGTTGAAAGTATGAAACAAGGCTCGGTGATTGTTGATCTTGCGACATCGCGCGGGGGGAATTGTGCGTTATCGAAAATTGATGAGGTGATTGTTAGCAATGGGGTTAAAATTATTGGCTATAGCAACCTTGCAGGGCGTTTGGCACAAGATGCTTCTAACCTTTATGCGCGTAATTTATTTAACTTTGTTAGCTTATTGCAGAATGATGATAAAACAGGGCTTGAAATTAATTGGGACGATGAAATTATTAAAGGCACATTATTGACCAAAGACGGACAATTGGTGCATGAAATTTACGCAAAAGGTGATGATGATGAATGATTTAACACCAAGTGAAGCATTAGAACGCGCGCAAGCGGCGGCGGAAATGGCGGCAGAGGCGGCATTGGCAGCGCAATCTTATGCCGATGGGTTGGCACTAAGCATCGAAGCGGCGGCACAGGCGGCAGGGACAAGTGGCGGTATTGACCCGTTTATGTTTAGGCTTGCTATTTTTATTCTTTCTATTTTTATTGGTTATTTTGTGGTTTGGAGCGTATCGCCTGCTTTGCATACGCCGCTTATGAGTGTGACCAATGCGATTAGCTCGGTTATTATTGTTGGCGCATTGGTCGGCGTTGCCGCACAAGCAACGGGTTTAGCCAGCATGTTTGGTTTTATTGGGTTGGTATTGGCGGCAGTTAATATTTTTGGTGGCTTTTTGGTAACGCAACGTATGCTTGCCATGTATCGTAAAAAAAATTAGGAGAGCATAATGAGTGCCAATTTAATTGCATTTTTATATCTTATATCGGGTGTATTGTTTATTTTATCATTACACGGCTTAAGCTCACCCGCCACAGCACGGCGCGGTAATTATATGGGTATGGCGGGTATGGCTATTGCCATTATCACCACCTTGTTAATGACATCGCCCGCAAGCTTTAGCGGCTGGCTATTATTGCTTGGTGGTTTGGCATTGGGCGGCACATTTGGTGCGGTTTTAGCGCGTAAAATATCTATGACAGATATGCCGCAATTGGTGGCGGGATTTCATTCTTTAGTCGGTTTTTCCGCCGTTATGGTGGCGGCTGCGGCATTATACGCACCTGTTGCGTTTGGCATTGGTAATGTTGGCGAAATTTTTACCGCCAGTTTGGTCGAAATGTCGTTAGGTGCGGCTATTGGTGCGATTACTTTTACAGGTTCACTTATTGCGTTTGCTAAGCTACAAGGTGTTATGTCTGGTGCGCCGATTATTTTGCCTTCACGCCATATAATTAACATTGCTTTGGCCGCTGCACTGGTGGTTTTAATTGGCATATTCTCGGTTTCGGAAAGCTACTTTTTGTTTTGGGTTGTTGTGATTATAGCGATGGTGTTTGGCTTGTTGATTATTATTCCGATTGGTGGCGCGGATATGCCTGTGGTGGTTTCGATGCTTAACTCATATTCGGGTTGGGCGGCGGCTGGTATTGGCTTTACTTTGGGCAATACGGCGTTAATTGTAACGGGCGCGTTGGTTGGCTCATCGGGTGCTATATTATCGTATATTATGTGTAAGGCGATGAATAGGTCGTTTATCAGTGTGATATTGGGTGGGTTTGGCGATGTTGCCGTTACTGGCGATGCAACCGAAGAAGAACGCCCCGTTAAACTCGGCAGTGCCGAAGATGCGGCATTTATTATGAAAAATGCCAATAAGGTTATTATTGTACCCGGTTATGGTATGGCGGTGGCGCAAGCGCAACATGCCTTACGTGAAATGACTGATATTTTAAAAGAAAATGGGGTTAAAGTTTCGTTTGCTATTCACCCCGTTGCAGGGCGTATGCCTGGGCATATGAATGTTTTGCTTGCCGAAGCCAATGTGCCTTATGATGAAGTGTTTGAGCTTGAAGATATTAATAATGATTTTGCCCAAGCCGACGTGGCGTTTGTAATTGGCGCAAATGACGTAACCAACCCATCGGCAAAAACCGACCCACAAAGCCCAATTTATGGCATGCCGATTTTGGATGTTGAAAAGGCAAAGACCGTGTTGTTTGTTAAACGTGGTATGGGCAAAGGTTATGCAGGCGTACAAAATGAAGTGTTTTTTAGAGACAATACGATGATGTTGTTTGCCGATGCTAAGAAGATGGTCGAGAATATTATTAAGGCGCTTTAAACCACTCAGAAATGGTTTTATAACTGCGTGTATCAGCTCGTATAGACGTGAGGTAAATTGGCTGTTTTTTGAGCGAAAGACTTTATATGCTGCATCCAACACATTCAGAACTAAAATATGCTATTGCTCAAATAAATTTTCATGATACCCGCTTTCGTGTCGCTCCATGTTTACTCTTCGACGTAAATAATACACTATTATGTACACATTGCTCAATGGATATTAAATAAACTCCACATATTCCACTTAGGTAAGTAATAACCCATTTAACGAGCACAGTTCTTAAACGTTTGTTAAGTATTAACTATTAGAGTTCTAGTAGTTAAATTATTAGATTGTGAATAGCTACTTATAGCAGGTTTTTAAATACTATGGATAAACTCTACAAAATAGCATTCAAGTTCCCTGCGGCTATCATTGCCGCTGGAACCTTAACCGCCCTAATTGCAGGGATTTTGGGTTATACGGAAATTGATTCCAGTATTACAGCCGCTGTAAATAAACGAGTTGAAATCGTTTTAAAAAGTCAGAAAACAAGTTTAGCAAATTATTTGGCCCAAATTGAAAATGACTTACATCAAAAGGCTTTAAATATCGAAATCCAACAAGCATTAGTTGAATTTGATGCCGCTTGGGTTGGAATAAAAAAAGACCAACAGGAAACATTACAAGCAGCCTATATCACATCTAATCCGAACGAATTAGGTGAAAAAGAAAAGTTGGACTTTGCGCCTCAAAAAACCCCTTACAACGAAGCGCATAAAACATATCATCCTAAAATTCGCGATTTTTTATACGCGCGTGGCTATTATGATATTTTCTTATTCAATACCAACGGTGACCTCATATATACTGTATTTAAAGAGTTAGATTATGCAACTAACTTGGCCACTGGTAAATATAGAGAAACTGGCTTAGGTACAGTATTTAGAAAAGCTATGAAATTAGCTCCAGGCGAACAAACATTTGATGATTTTAAACCTTACGCGCCAAGTCATGGAGCTGCTGCTAGTTTTATAGCCCAACCTGTTTTTTCCAATTCGGGACAACGCTTAGGCGTTATCGCATTCCAAATGCCTATTGCTAACATTAATAACATTATGAAATCTCGTGGTCGTTTAGGCGAAACAGGCGAAACATTCATTGTTGGTGATGATGGCTTAATGAGAAGTGATTCAGAAATAAATAAAGACTTTAAAATTCTTGAAACAAAAATACTTGCACCCTTCCTTAAAGAAGCCACCTTTGATGGTGTTCGTACAAGCCATGATGAAATATATAATGACCAACCTTCTATTATGTCAGTTATTAACCTAGAATTTCGCGGAACAACATGGACACTCGTTGCTACTGTAGAATTAGAAGAAATATTTAAACCTCTTGTCTCTGCTAGAAACAACATGTTATTCATTGTGCTTGGTACGCTGGCATTTATTGCTATTGCGGGGATATTCTTATCAAGGTCAATCACCAAACCTATTTCAAAGCTCACAAATGTTATGACATCACTCTCAAATGGTGTGCTCGATATTGAAGTAAATGGTGCTGATAGAAAAGATGAAATTGGTTATATGGCAAGTGCGGTTCTTGTATTTAAGAATAATGCAATTGAACAAAAATCGTTAGAGGAAGAAAAACAGAAAGTTGATAAAGTCACCTTAGAGCGCCAAAGTTACATTTCTGAGTTAATCAACAATTTTAAACAAACCGTATCAATAAGCCTCACTGATGTATCTGGCTTCAACTCGAATATGAAATCATCAGCAGATACTCTCTCAAGCATATCAAATCTAAATGCTGGGCAAGCAGGGTCAGCAAGTGAGGCGTCTAAAGAAGCATCAATAAACGTAAGCACTGTTGCAGCAGCGGCTGAGGAGTTATCGTCTTCTATCGCAGAAATTACGCGTCAAGTTGAACAAACAACAGCTGTGGTTCAAAGTGCTACATCTAAAACAGAATTAACCAATAAGAAAATCAATAACCTTGCAGAAAAAAGTCAAAGCATTGGAAATGTTGTAAACCTTATTAAAGACATTGCAGAACAAACAAATTTACTGGCTCTGAATGCTACCATTGAGGCAGCCCGGGCAGGAGAATCAGGCAGAGGCTTCGCAGTGGTTGCTTCTGAAGTAAAGTCATTAGCCAGTCAAACGGCAAAAGCAACTGAAGAAATTTATCAACAAATCACAGAAATTCAAGCATATACAAAAGATGCTGTTGAAGGCATTAACGAAGTAGCAAAAATCATGGATGACGTACATCAACATACTGATTGTATAAATTCCTCTATGGTTGAACAAAATATTGCCGCGCTTGAGATTAGTGAAAATATTGCACAAGCTTCAATTGGCACTCAAAATATGACCAAAAATGTAGCAGGAATTTCTGCTTCTATACAAGAAACGAATACTTCTGTTGACGAAGTTTCAACGGCATCCGTTGATATGGGTAAACAGATTGAGGTGTTAGAGACATCTATCAATAAATTTTTGTCAAAAGTAGCAGTTGCTTGATTTGAATAACCCCTGATTGGTCGTGTCACGCTTTTACGCCGCTTCATGTTCTCATTTAAGTAGCAATTTGTTCAAAAGCCAAGGGGCTTTTCCAACCTAATGCAGAATGCCTTCTCCTAGGATTGTAAAATCCATTGATATATTCAAATATAGCAATTTCTGCCTGACGTCTAGTTTGCTATGTGTGCCTCCATATGAGTTCAGCCTTGATAAGTCTTGAAAAATGTTTCCAGAGTCTGCCCCTCACTATGGGTATAGTGGTATTATCGTAGCAATTGCCATGTCTAACGCACGTATCGCTAAATCCTTCTTCATACGATTGCTAATTGACCAACCAATACCGAAAGACAGGGGCAGACCCTCATTCTTGGTCTGCCATAACTGTTAAGACTTAGTGCAAATTGTTCCCGTATATGGGCAAGTAAACGTTGGCTTTGGCTCATAGGTCTCACACGGTAAGCACGATAACCACGGGTGCTGACATTCATAATCTTACACAATCGTTCATTTTCTTGAATTAAATCACCTCGGGGGTCGGATTCAATAAAATTGCCTCGTTCTTCCCTAATCCAACGGCATAGCGTTGAAAAACTTATTTTAAAGTAATGCAACTTGTTTGCGTGTAAGGCCGCTCGTTAGTGCAACACGCACAACCTCTTGCCTAAACTCTAGTGTAACTTTCTTTCCCATTTATATTCTCCTTTAATGCAATATGTACGATTAATGGAGCGGCATCAAACCGTGACACGACCAGTTTCGCTAACCTATTTACTTCTTAAAGTTTGAGAAAACATCATCGGCTGTGATAGTGTCGGGTTGTTCTTCTGTTGTGGTTGGGGTTTCGTCGAATAGGGTGTCAGCGTTTATATCATTTTCTTCTTCTGTTTCGACTATATCGTTAACATTGCCGACAATTTCGGCGAAATGTTCGGTGTCGTTTTTATATGCTGGGGCTGTGGTTTCTTCGGTTGGTAATAATGTGCCTGCGGCTATAGCTTTTTGGCGTTCTTTTGCGGCTTTTGCGGCGGCTTTTACAACGGCTGCATCGAGCTCGACTTGTTTACAAAGACCTAATGCTACAGGGTCTATCGGTTTGATGTTTTGGATGTTCCAATGGCTGCGTTCGCGAATGGCTTTAATGGTTGGCTTGGTAGTGCCGACCAGTTTCATAATTTGACTGTCGATTAATTCACTATGGAACTTTACCAACCACAGGATAGAGCTTGGTTTGTCTTGCCTGCGTGAAAGTGGTGTATAGCGCGGCCCTTTGCGGGTTTTGCCTTCGGGAATTATTAATTTACGTTTTGCTAAAACTAGGGGTGTTTTTTCGTCATTTTGAGAAGCTTCGATGCCTTCACGGGTTAATTCGCCCGATTGGATAGGGTCTTGACCGCGCACACCTAGGGCGACATCGCCATCGGCAATGGCTTTAACTTCTAGCGGATGAAGACTGCAAAATTCGGCGATTTGGGCGAATGTTAGTGCGGTGTTGTCTACCAACCAAACGGCTGTGGCTTTTGGCATTAAAGGTCCGTTGCTCATGTGCTTCTCTCCTGTCTTTTGCAATTGATTACAAAAGTTATTTTTGTTAAATCTCGAGGGGTTAATTTTTTATAACTTATTATTTGCCTATTTAAAAGTACTTTTTAGGGTTTAAGTATTATTTTGCCGATATGTTCGCCTTGTTCCATGTATTTATGGGCGAGGGCGGCATCTTTTAAAGGGAAAATTTTATCAATTATTGGGTTGATTTTACCTGATTCGATAAGTGGCCAAATGTGTTTTTGTAAATCACTGGCAATTTGAGCTTTTTCGGTTATGGATTTGGGGCGTAAGGTTGAGCCTGTTAGGGTGAGTGACTTAAGCATGATGGGTAGGAAATTAACTTCGGCTATTGCGCCATTCATATATGCAATATTGACTATGCGACCATTTTGGGTGGCAATTTGAATGTTTTCTGAAATGTAATCTCCGCCGACCATGTCTAATATTACATCGACCCCGCCTTGGGTTTGTTGTTTGATGACCTCGGCATAATCTTGCTTTAGGTAATTTATGGCAATGCCGCCTAGTTTTTGGATCGTTTCACATTTTTTATCGGTGCTGGCAGTGGCAAAAATTTTGGCATTTTTATAGTGTTTGGCGATTTGGATTGCCGCGACCCCTATGCCGCTGGTGCCACCATGAATGAGGACGCTTTCGCCTGTTTGTAAGTTGGCGCGGGTGATTAGGTTGCTCCAAACCGTGAAAAATGTTTCGGGCAGTGATGCGGCTTGGACGAAGTTTAAACCTTTTGGAATTGGTAGAGCGTTATCTTGATGTATGGTGGCATATTGCGCGTAGCCGCCGCCTGCAATAAGTCCGCAAATTTTATCGCCTATATTGTATTTATTGGCGCTGCTTGACTTGCTGATTACAGTGCCTGCAATCTCTAGCCCTAAAATTGGTGACGCGCCTTTTGGGGCGGGGTAATGCCCTTGACGTTGTAAAATATCGGGGCGGTTTATGCCTGCTGCCTCGACTTTTATGAGCAATTCGTTTGCAGCGATATGGGGTAAATTATGCGCGTGTAGCTCGAGTTCTTTCCAGCTGCCTGCGCTGTTAACTTTAATGGCTTGCATTGTTTTTGGTAATGGCATAGATGTCACCTTTTATTTGCTTTAAACTACTATAAGTTTACTATGGTTTATAGCGTTTTTTATGGTGTTTATTTAAAATTAACTAAATGTTAACACATTTTTTGTATGGTTAATATACGTAAAGAATTTAAGGTTAGTTTTTTCATTATTTACGTCTCCCTATTAAACTCCCAGAGTCGCACGTTGCGGCTCTTTTTTTGATTAGGCTTGGTGTTTTTATTTGACCTGCGGGCGGGTGCTCTGCAACCTTGCTTACGCTACGCGGTCGGCGCTTGCCCTCCTAATTGGCTGTGCCAATTATAGTTTATGTTAAGCCCCTGCGGGCGACCACATTCGTGGTCTTGCTACGCTTCGC
>CAZHCZ010000042.1:0-15895 GCA_964531635.1 uncultured Hyphomicrobiales bacterium
TAACTCAAGGTGTAGCCACTCACATAATTACCCACAAAACCCCAGCTTTAGTTGGTGCACTTGCTAGCCTCGATTGGCCTCAATAGCCCCTGTTGCTAAACCATCAGCCCGTTCATTGCCAACATTTCCTGCATGACCTTTAACCCATTGCCAGTCAATATTATGCCGTTGTACGGCCTCATCTAAGGCTTTCCAAAGCTCTAGATTTTTAACTGGTTTTTTAGCTGCAGTGCGCCAATTTTTGGCTTTCCATGCGACCATCCATTTGCTTATGCCATTAATTACATAAACACTGTCGGTATATAAAGTTACATCACAGGGGCGCTTAAGGGTGTTTAATGCTTTAATTGTTGCGGTGAGTTCCATTTTATTATTTGTACTTAATGGTTCATAGCCGCTTAATTCACGTTCATTGCCATTAAACATTAATACTGCGCCCCAGCCACCCGGCCCAGGGTTGCCCGAACATGCGCCATCGGTATAAATAATTACCCTACTATGCGTCATATCACTCAATGCCGTATTCGCTATAATGTTTAATTTTTTGATGAAATTTTAAATTACGAATATATTCATTGGGCTTTTTAGGGATAACCAAAGCACCCTCAGGTACATTTATCCAATCATAAAGCCGTGTTAATAAAAACCGCAATGCCGCCCCTCGGCATAAAATAGGCATGGCATCAAGTTCGGCTTGCTCAAGCTTTCGCACTTTTTGGTAACCTTTAAAAAACGACCGCACTTTGGCTAAATTTAATTCACCATTTGCAGCGAAACACCACGCGTTAATAATAATAGCCATTTCATAGGCATAGGCGTCATTGCAAGAAAAATAAAAGTCAATAATCCCCGACAATTCTCCGTTCATAAAAAACACATTATCAGGAAATAAGTCGGCATGAATAATTCCACTTGGCAAAGATTTTTCCCAGTTTTTATCTAGGAACTCAAGTTCATTATTTAAAAACGCGCCCAATCCCATTTCAACTTCAGGTGCAACTTTATCAATATCTTTGCCCGAGAGTTCAAACAGTTTACGCCAACTTTTTTGGTTCATAGCATTTTGACGGATTTTATCAAATGTTGCAGCTTTTATATGAAAATTCGCAGTAGCCACTCCCAACTGAAAAAGGTTCTGTTCGTTCGGTGCTTTAAGTGATAGCCCATCTAAAAACTCAATAAGTGCTGCAGGTTTTGCGCATAACTGGCTGTATAGTTCGCCATTATTTTGTGGTACAACTTTGGCGGTTTTTAACCCACTTTTTGCCAAATGGTTCATCAACCCTAAATAAAATGGCAAATCATTTTCATCGACTCGCGCTTCATAAAGGGTAAGAATAAACTGCCCTTTATCGGTCGCTAGAATATAATTGCTATTTTCAACCCCTTCGGCAATGCCCTTGCACCACAGTAATTTTCCGACATTATAAAGGCATAAAAACTCTTCAAGCGCTTTTGCGCTGACATCGGTATATACAGCCATAGCTTTATTTCTTTCTAGCGCAATTGTTTAGGCAAATTAAATGTAATGGTTTCTTTTGCGGTTACAACGGTTTCGATGGTCACGTCAAACTTGTCTTTCATGGCATTAATAATCTCTTCGATTAATACATCAGGCGCGGATGCTCCTGCGGTTAACCCCATAACATCAACCCCTTCAAACATCGTCCAATTAATTTCATTAGCCCGCTCGACCAAGGCGGCCGAACGGCAACCTTCACGTTCAGCAATCTCGACCAAACGCCGCGAATTGCTGCTATGGGGTGCGCCAACAACAATAAGGCTGTCAATGCGCCCAACAATCGCCTTAACGGCTTCTTGGCGATTGGTCGTAGCGTAACAAACATCATCTTTCCCTGGGCCAATAATGTTCGGAAAGCGCAATTTAAGTGCCGAAATAATATGCTTGGTGTCATCAACGGATAATGTGGTTTGTGTCATATACGCCAGAGCGTCGGGGTTTTTTACTTTTAACTTTGCTATATCGTCAATAGTTTCAATTAATAAAACCGACCCATCTGGCAACTGCCCCATTGTTCCTAAAACCTCAGGGTGTCCAGCATGTCCTATTAAAATGGTTTCGAGCTGCTTTTTATGGTGTCGCCTCGCTTCAAAATGCACTTTGCTCACCAACGGGCATGTCGCATCGAGTTGAAACATATTGCGTCGCTTAGCTTCAGCAGGCACCGACAATGGCACACCATGCGCCGAAAATATAACAGGCGCGTCAGTATCGGGAATTTCATCCAATTCTTTTACAAAAATAGCGCCTTTATTCTTTAAACTTTCGACAACAAATTTATTATGCACAATTTCATGACGGACATAAACAGGCGCGCCAAACTTTTCAAGTGCTTTTTCAACAATCTGAATGGCGCGGTCGACCCCCGCGCAAAAGCCCAATGGCTCACACATAATAACTTTTAACGCGCGTTTTTTATTGTCCATTTGTTACCTACTTTATTAATTGTCCCATACATATCAGTTATAGAGTTAAAATTCAATATTGACTCATAAAAATTTCATATTATATTAGGGATAAATACAAATGACGATTGCGGGAGAGTATTGACAATCCCAATTTATAAAGTCAATCGCCGAAGGAGCAACCACCCCGGAAACTCTCAGGCAAACGGACCGCAATTTGATGACACTCTGGAGAGCGATAAGGGTTAAACTTTATCCACCGACGGAAACAAACTCGTTAAGTCAGTATAAATTGACTTACTCTTAAGAATGCGCATAGCATTCTGGCACTTATGCGCCGCGCCCGTGCAGGTTTTTGCAAAGCAAAAAACAGCCACGAGCGAAATAGATTATAAAATTAAATCATTGTAAAATGATATAATTTTATAACGAGCAATTCTCTCAGGTTATGGACAGATGGGGCAGACTATACAAAATAGTCGGCACTGTTTTGTAATTTTTAACCTGAAAGGCAAGTCATGAGTAACAATTTAACCACCGCTTTATACCCACTACACCAAGAGTTGGGCGCAAAAATAGTCGAATTTGCAGGCTATCAAATGCCGTTACAATACCCATTAGGGGTTATGAATGAACATCAGCACACCCGCAAAAATGCAGGTCTTTTCGATGTTTCACACATGGGGCAAGCCATTTTAACTGCAACCAAACAAGGGGTTAATATAGCCGAACTGTTTGAGCAGCTCGTGCCGGGTTCTATAACCACTTTAGCAGAAAACCGTATGCGCTATTCATTATTGTTAAATGAAAATGGCGGCATTTTAGATGATTTAATGATAACCCGTATTGCCAATGATGAAAATGACAAAGAACGTTTATTTTTAGTCGTAAATGCAGGTTGTAAACAAGCCGACTTTGCCCATATCAGCGAAAAGCTAGCCCCACACGCCACACTAGAAATTAAAAACCGCGCTTTAATCGCCCTACAAGGGCCTAAAGCTGTAACCATATTAAGCCAATATCTGCCGAAAGTGGTAGAAATGCCTTTCATGAGTATGCAATTTACCAATTTAGAGGGTATGGATTTAATAATTTCACGCTGTGGTTATACAGGCGAAGATGGTTTTGAAATTTCGGTAAATAATGATGATGCCATTCGTTTTAGCAAAATGCTGCTCGCCCATGATGAGGTCGAGCCAATAGGTCTTGGTGCACGCGATAGTTTGCGGCTCGAAGTGGGCTTGTGCCTTTATGGACACGATATTGACACCATAACCACCCCGATAGAAGCCGACTTATTATGGACAATACCCAAACGCCGCCGTGAAGAAGCCAACTTCCCAGGGGCTGATATTATCCTTAAACAAATTGCCAATGGCACAAATATCAAACGTGTTGGCATTTTACCCGAAGGGCGCGCACCCGCGCGTGAAAATACCGAAATTTTCAGCAAAGATGGGGTAAAAATAGGTCACATAACATCGGGTGGCTTTGCCCCAAGTTTCGGCGCTCCTGTCGCTATGGGCTATGTCGACACTCAATTCAGTTCAATAGGCACGGCAGTTGATTTAATGGTCAGAGGCAAACCCCGCCCCGCCAAAATCGCCAAAATGCCCTTCGTCCCGCAAAATTATTACAAATAGAAAACCAAAGGAAAATCAAATGAGTAAATTTTTTACAAATGACCATGAATACGCATTTATAGAAGGCGATATCGCCACTCTAGGCATATCAAACTACGCGCAAGACCAATTGGGCGATATAGTTTTTGTCGAACTGCCCGAAGTTGGCGCAACATTCAACAAAGGCGATGAGTTTGCTGTCGTTGAATCGGTAAAAGCCGCTTCTGAAGTTTATGCGCCTATATCAGGTGAGGTTATCGAAGTTAATACGGCATTAGAAGACACGCCCGATAAAGTCAACGCCGATGCCGAAAACACAGGCTGGTTTATAAAGATTAAAATAACCACAGAACCTGACACTGAAAATTTAATGGATGAAGCCGCTTACAAAAGCTCTATCGCTTAAAAAACAACTGTAAAAATAAGGTAAGATTATGCGCTATCTCCCTCACTCACCAACCGACCGCGCGTCGATGCTTAAAACCATAGGCGTTAATTCAATAGACGATTTATTCGTTGAAATTCCTGAATCTGTTCGTATTAAAGATGGTTTTGGTCTGCCAAACCATGCCACAGAATTAGAAGTAGATCGCTATTTCCGTAAATTATCGGCTAAAAACCTAGCGGCAAGTGAGAGCGCATTTTTTGTCGGAGCAGGCGCATATCGCCATCATGTTCCCGCCACGGTCGATCACCTTATCCAACGATCAGAATTTTTAACCGCTTACACGCCTTACCAACCCGAAATTTCTCAAGGCACATTGCAAGCCTTGTTTGAGTTCCAAACCCAAGTCGCGCAATTATACGATATGGATATCGCCAACGCCTCAATGTATGATGGTTCAACAGGCACAGGCGAAGCCGTATTAATGGCACATCGCGCCACCAAACGCAGCAAGGCAATTGTCTCAGGCGGTGTGCATCCGCAATATATCGAGGTTATCGAAAACTTATCTGACTTTGGCAATAAAAGCGTGGTTAAACTCCCCGCCAACCCCACAGAGGTTGAGGATATCATTAGCCTAATCGACAATGAAACCTCATGCGTAGTCGTTCAAACGCCAAACTTTTTTGGCGAATTGTCCGACTTCACAGCACTTGCCGATGCTCTACATGCTGTAAAAGCGTTGCTCATTGTCGTGGTTACCGAAGTCGTATCGCTAGGCGCTGTAAAAGCCCCAGGAACAATGGGTGCCGATATTGTCGTTGGCGAAGGTCAATCAATAGGCGTAGGTCTAAATTTTGGCGGCCCTTATGTTGGTCTGTTCGCCACCACCAAAAAACTTATGCGTCAAATGCCCGGTAGGGTTTGCGGGCAAACGGTAGATGCCGATGGCAAACGTGGTTTTGTACTGACTATGTCCACCCGCGAACAACATATCAGACGCGAAAAAGCCACCTCTAATATTTGCACGAATGCTGGGTTATGCACTCTAGCGTTCACCATTCATATGACCTTATTAGGTGAAGTGGGCTTACGTAAAATGGCAATGGCATCGCATAATGGTGCTGTAACATTGGCAGATAGACTGTCAAAAATAAACAAAGTAGAATTGCTAAACACAAGTTTCTTTAACGAATTCACCATTCGCCTAAAAGGGCATAATGCGCGTGATATTGTTAATAATCTTGCCAATCAAAATATTTTAGCAGGTTTGCCAGTATCACGTTTACTGCCCAACCAAGGGCATGATGAATTGTTACTAATTGCCGTAACCGAAACCAATACAGATGAAGATTTCGACCTATTAGAAGCCGCACTTAAGGAGGCACTATCATGAGCATGAACAACACAGGTCGCCCCTCAAGCCCTAATACTACCGACATTAATGCCGAAGTTAACCCAACCTTCACAGGCAATAAAGCCCTGCAAATTAACGAGCCTTTGCTCTACGAAGTGGGCAGCCCCACCCAAACAGGTGTCGACATTGCTACCCCGCGTAAAGCAGCAAGCCGTCTAGGCGGTTTAGAACGTGCCGAACCTATAGGTTTATATGGTTTGTCCGAACCCGAAACCATGCGCCACTTTGTTCGTCTAAGCCAAAAAAACTTCTCAATCGACAGTGGTATGTACCCACTAGGTTCATGCACAATGAAGCATAACCCGCGCATAAACGAAAAAGTGGCTCGCCTACCGGGGTTAGCCGATATCCACCCGCTACAGGCTCAGCACACAGTTCAAGGCGCGTTTGAAATTATTGAAACCCTTGCCGATTGGCTCATGAAATTAACAGGCATGGAAGCGGTGGCGATGAGCCCCAAAGCAGGCGCACATGGTGAGTTATGCGGTATGATGGCAATTGCCTCTGCTCATCGTGCAGCAGGCAATGCCGATAAACGCACCAAGGTTTTAATTCCCGAATCTGCCCACGGCACCAACCCCGCGACTGCGGTTTTTGTTGGCTATCAAGTGCAAACCATAAAAACCAGACCCGATGGCACGGTCGACCCACAAGCTATAAAAGAAGCGATGTCCGACGAAGTTGCCGCCATAATGCTGACCAACCCCAATACATGCGGTTTGTTCGAACGCGATATTATCGAAATAGCCGATATAATCCACAAAGGCGGTGCATATTTTTATTGCGATGGCGCTAATTTTAACGCCATTATGGGACGCACTAAACCCGGAGATTTAGGCGTAGATGCCATGCACATAAACCTGCATAAAACCTTCTCAACTCCGCATGGCGGTGGTGGTCCGGGTGCAGGACCTGTGGTTTTATCAAAAGCTCTAGCCCCTTTCGCCCCCATTCCGTTCGTTAAACGCGATGGCGAAACCATAACTATGGTCGAACATGCTGACAATACAAAAGCATTCGGTCGAATGACTGCATTCCACGGGCAAATGGGCATGAATGTCCGCGCCTTGTCCTATATTCTAAGTCACGGTCAAGACGGCATTCGCCAAGCGGCAGAAGATTGCGTTCTAAATGCCAATTACATAAAAGCGTCTTTAAAAGATGTTATGTCGCCAGCTTTTGAACCACAAGGGCTAGGCTTCACTCGCCCTTCAATGCACGAGGCATTGTTCGATGATACCTTCCTAAAAGGCACAGGTATAACCACGTTAGATTTCGCCAAAGCTATGATAGACGAAGGCTTCCACCCAATGACCATGTATTTCCCACTGGTCGTCCAAGGCGCAATGCTCATAGAACCCACAGAATCCGAAAGCAAAGGCACCTTAGACCAATTCATAGCCACAATGCGTGACCTAACAAAAGCGGCACAAGCAGGCGATAAAAACCGCTTCCTAAACGCCCCCCACCACGCCCCACTAAAACGCCTAGACGAAACCCGCGCCGCCCGCCAACCGATATTAAAATGGGTTCCAACGACAGAATGAATTAAAGTAGAAAAATATTATGTTGAACAATAAAACTGCACTTATTACAGGTTCTACATCGGGCATCGGGCTTGGTTTGGCTTGTGAGTTTGCTAAGCAAAATGCAAATATTATACTCAATGGCTTTGGTAGTGAAGCTGATATTAACAGCGCTGTTAAGCAGGTTCAAGAACTAACCAATGGCACGGTAATATATAGCAATGCCAATATGTTAAAGCCTGCCGAAATTGAGCAAATGATTGTAACTGCCAACCAGAAGTTTGGTAGTGTAGATATTCTTATTAACAATGCAGGCATTCAACATGTTAGCTCTATAGAGCAATTCCCTACGCAAAAATGGGACGATATTATAGCTATAAACCTCTCCAGTGCATTCCATACAACACGCCTATGTTTAGCCAATATGCAAAAAAATGGTTGGGGGCGGATTATTAATATAGCGTCTGTTCATGGCTTGGTAGCCTCGGTTAATAAATCGGCTTATATTGCCGCCAAACACGGTTTAATTGGCTTCACCAAAACAACCGCATTAGAAATGGCAGGGCTTGGCATTACCGCCAATGCAATTTGCCCTGGTTTTACTCTTACCCCACTAATAGAGGCGCAAATAAACACCAGAGCAAAACAAACAGGTGATGTAAAAGCCGCCACACAACAATTATTAGCCGAAAAACAGCCGTCAGAAACTTTTATAAAAATTGAACAAATAGCCCAATATGCCACATTTTTATGCAGCCCAACGGCCGACCAAATAACAGGAACAGCCCTACCACTAGATGGCGGGTGGACCGCACAATAAACACTCACTCCGCGGTTATCCTAGAGTTTTCCTCTTTGTCATCCTTGTTGTCATCCTTCAAATTTTTTATCGAGGATGACAAGGTTGGATGTTCCGTTGGAGATTGACATTTAGAAAAAACATCCGCGAGCGATATTAAGCAACAACGCTAAACTGCCCCATCATGCCTGCATCTTCATGCTCTAATATATGGCAATGATACATATAAGGGATTTCAGCATCGACATAATCTTCAAATTTAAGCAACACCCGCACTTGCCCACCAGCAGGCACTAAAACCGTGTCTTTTAGCCCCATTTCATTAGGAGCAGGCGGTCTACCATTGCGGTCTAAAGTTCTAAATTGCACATCGTGAATATGGAACGGGTGATCAAGATTACTTGGGTTGTCAATCAGCCAAATTTCAGTATCGCCGCGCTTAACCACCTCATCAATTCTACTCATATCCATAGTGCGCCCGTTAATAGACATGCTGTCATTACCTCCGCCCATCATTCCCATCATACCGCCCATGCTCAAGCTAAATTTTCGTGTTTTCACAACAATATCGGTATTTATAGCGTCTAACTTGGTTAAGACTGGTGGAATAATAAGCGATTTTTTACGCATTTCATCGGGGCGAATTTCGAGTACATTAAACAAGGCAGCGCCTGTGCTATGGTCTTCTAAACGAATAGTTTTCCCATCACTTACATCGACAATAATTTCAGCGCGTTCACCGGGGGATAATCTAACAGAGTTGAGATTAAGCGGTTTTTCTAAAAACCCACCATCACTGGCTATTTGTTGGAACTGCCGCCCATCATTAAACTTAAGCATATAACTACGCGCATTCGAGCCATTTAAAATACGCAACCGTAGCAGGTTGGTTTTAGCAATCATATAAGGGTTAGGAGTACCATTGACCAATAAGTTATTGCCCATCATTCCCATCATTTGGTCATGTCGCGATAGCCTATAGTCAAATGAGCCATCATTGTTAAACCGCCTGTCTTGCAACACTAGCGGAATATCATCAACTCCATAATCTTGCGGCAAATCTAATTTTTTTGAAAGCTCGTCTTCGATCAAAATAAGCCCTGCAAGCCCCATATAAACCTGCTCACCAGTCTTGTGAAATTGGTGCGAATGATACCATAAGGTCGCCGCTTTTTGTTTGACTTCAAAGCTTGGGTGCCAACTGCTGCCATTTTCAATAATTTGATGCGGTCCACCATCGGCTTTTGCTGGCAAATGCATACCATGCCAATGTAATGTCGATGCTTTACCAAGCGCATTGGTCACATTCATCTGCACGGTTTCGCCAACAGTAAGCTTTAAAGTTGGGCCTAAATAATCACCATTAATACCGTATGTTGGTGTTTTCATTCCATCAAAAAAACTACTAATGCCTGTTTGTAAACGCAAGTCATAATTTCTAACACCCGCCTTCATTACCCCATTGTCGAGCGGTGGTATTTGCAATTGCCGTGCGCCCGAGGCAATTTTTTCACCATCACTGCCGCGCATAAAACGAAACCCGCCATATGTAGCAGCTGATACTCCGCCTGCCGCTAAAACTCCGAGCATTACTCGTCTAGAAATTGTCATAATAAACCTTTCAAAATGTTACTATACTTGTAATGGGTATAGTAACTGGAATGTCAAGAAAAAAGCCCAACAAACTGTTGAGCCTTAAACAATTGATAAACATCAAAACCTAGTTTAAGCGGTCTTTCAAACCAGCAATGCTTTCATCAATCAAATCATTGGCTTTGCTTTTACTCAAATCATTGCTCAATATTTCATTGGCGGCCGATACGGCTATATCTGCGGCATATGTTTGAACATTCTTTTTGGCTTGTAGTTGCGCTTGTAAAATTTTATTGGTTGCCATTTTTGTACGGCGTTCAATGGTTTCTGTAAGTTTTTTCTCGGTTTCAACGGCAAAATTTTCAGCTTCAGCTTTTGCTTGTTCGATAATAGATTGCGCTTCTAAAGTCGCGGCTTTTTGCTTGCGTTCATAATCTGCAAGCATTTTTTGCGCTTCTTCTTTTAAACGGCGTGCCTCGTCCAATTCATTTTTAATACTGGCTGCACGGCCGTCCAATGCTTTGGCAATAAGTTTATGTAAACCCATATAACCAATCAGAGCAAAAAAACCGACTAAAGCAATAGCTGTCCAAAAAACTGTAGATTCCAACATAATTTAATCCTCTAAGATGCAAGCTGAGCAGTAACAGCTTTGCTTACCTTTTTAATATCTGCATCTTCGCCCAATAATGTTTTAATTAGGGTTGCAGTTGTTTCAGTTGAAATTTCGCTCACTTCAGCCATGGCAGCATTGGTCATTTTTACAATTTGCGCTTCGGCATCTTCAAGTTTGGCGGCTAATTTTTCTTCAACCTGGTTGCGCTTCTTTTCGGTTTTTGCCGTTAGTTTGTCGCGGGTCGATTGGGCAATTTCGTGGGCTTCGTTGCGTGCATCTTTTAAAGCTTTTTCATAAGATGCAATCGCTTCATCGGTTTCGCTGCGCAAGCTTTGCGCGCTATCGAGGTCTTTTGCAATGCGGTCGCGGCGTTCTTCTATCACTTCGCCAATGCGCGGTAATGCAATTTTTGCCATGGTAATATAAAGCACGCCAAAGGTAATGAAAAGCCAAACCAATTGTGATAAATAAACCGTAAAATCTAACTGAGGCATATCTTGCTCCACTTATTTAAAAATCGTTTGTAAAAATTTTATGACCATTACAATAAGTCAAATATTGGTTTGAAAAACGCAGGGATAACCCACTATTGTTTTTCAAACCAATTCATTCACATTTCTAATCTCTTATGAGAAAAGAATAATAAACGCGATAACCAAACCAAACAGGCCAGTGGCTTCTGTCAACGCAAAACCTAAAAGTAGGTTTGTTTGTTGGCTTGCTGCTGCTGCAGGGTTGCGCAATGCACCTTGTAGGTAGCTACCGAAAATATTACCAATACCAATACCAGCACCTAAAAGTGCCAAACATGCAATACCAGCTCCAATATATCTTGCTGCTTCTGCTTCCATGATTTATCTCCTTAAGATAAAAATATTGAGGATAAGCCCTCAATTTAAGTTACATAATGACTAATGCAAATTTTCTGCGTCATTAAGATAGATACATGTCAGAATTGCAAACACATACGCTTGCAAAACTGCCACTAAAAATTCTAGCCCAGTAAATAGAATAAGCACAGCCAAAGGCACAATACCAAAGAACCCAAGGGCAATAACAAACCCCGCGAACACTTTAATCATAGTATGACCTGCCAACATGTTGGCAAATATCCGCACCGAAAGGCTTAGCGGGCGGGTAAGGTAAGATACTATTTCAATAGGCGTAATAATTGGGTACATGTAAATAGGCAAACCTGCTGGGGCAAATAATTTTAAAAACCCAAACCCATGTTTAATAAAACCATAAATAGTTACCAATAAAAACACAAAAAATGCCATAGCAAAAGTTACAGCAATTTGGCTGGTTACGGTAAATGAACCCGGCACCATACCCAAAAGGTTAAGGAATAAAATAAACATAAACAAGCTAAACACAAACGGGAAAAACTTCAAACCTGCGGTGCCAATATTTTCGCGTATCATACCTGCAATAAATTCGTAGGATAATTCGGCCAATGATTGCATACGCCCTGGTACGATAGAGCGCCCACGCATACTTAAAATGGTAAATAATATAATGCCAATAACCGCAATGCTCATGAATAAAGAACTATTGGTAAACGAAACATCATAGCCACCAATGTTAATTTCCTTAATGGTTTTAACAGTAAATTGATACATTGGGCTATCGCTTTGTATATGCTCACTCATATATATTCCCTTAATTCTTATTGTCTTTATCAGCTTTTAGCTGCGCTTCATAATCTCGATTAGACGACTTTATAACATTAAATATGCCCGCCGCCGCACCTATAAATATAAACACAATCAAAAATAGTGGTTTTGTTCCTAACCACTCATCTAATGACCAGCCCATAATAGCGCCAATTACAAAGCCAGCAAATAATTCAATAGCATATTGATATGCCTTGTTCATAGCTTGGTTATGGGCGCTTTTTTCTTTTACTTCTTTTGGCGTTTTAGCCTGTTTAAGCTTTTCATCAAATGCTTTAAGCTTGTCTAAATCTTTGTCAGTCACGTTTGCACTCATAAAAAGAATCTAAAAAAACCAATAGAAGTTGAGCGCACACTATAAGCGCACCACTTCTCTGTCAAGTATTTGCACACCATTTATATATTGATTCTACAAGTTGTTAAATGGTTTATTCTGATTCTAATAATTTATCGACAATTCCAGCTAACTGCTCGTAGCCAATTGCGCCACCACCTTGTTTTACTCCGTTAATAAATAAAGTCGGCGTGCTATTCACTCCAAATTCTCTTGCAGCACGTTCTCTATCTGCAATTACACCTTTAACAATTTTCTCATTTTCAAAACATTCAGCAACCGCTTCATCAGAATAACCAACCAACTTAAGTAACTTTACCATTTCAGGAAAAGGCTGGTTGCTACGTAGCCATTTGTTTTGGTTGCTATAAATCAAGTCATTAATAGCAAAAAATTGGTCACTAGGTGCGCATTGCGCTAGAGTTGCTCCAGCGCGAGCAATATCATCTAAATAAAAATCACGGTAAATAAACCTAACTTTACCTGTGTCAACATAATTGGTTTTAAACTTTTTTAACGTATCCACATGAAAACGAGCACAAAAAGGGCAGGTGAATGAGGCATATTCAACAATAGTAACCTTAGCATCAGGGTTGCCTAAAATATGGTCAGGCAAAGTACCCGCTTTATGAAGCTCAAGCTGATTGCCAGATTCAAAAACATTAGTAGAGGCTACATTGTTATCACTCATAATAGATGAACTCGAACTCGAACTCGAACTTGAATTTGAGCTTTGACCTTGAATATAAAAATACACTCCAACCGCAACCAGTAACGCTAAAACTATAATACCAATTTTTTTAGAACCTAAACTCATAGTAAACTTTCCTGATTTTTCAATAATATTTAAAATATGAATATAAAGATAAAATTAAACAAAGCAACTTTTTTTATGAACATGTCGGAGGCGTTTTTTAGTTAACTCTGAGTTTTCGGTTGCCACATAAATGGTGATTCCAGAGCATTTCAGGAGTGCTAACTTTCTTTCGCTTGAGCATAAACTTGCGCGCCAAGAGCATTTAGGGCATCGCGTAATTTGGGGTTTTTAACAGGGGAGGTGGATTTTACGACTGTTTTTGGTGCTTCTATTTCAGTTTCAATAATATTTTTTTCTTTAAAATCAATTACTTGTGTTTGTTTGAGTTTAATTTTACCAATGGCCTCATAACCAAACATAATATTAGCCCGTTGCAATATCATCGGCGCATTGCTTTCAATTTCTAAGGCAAATGCCCCCAAACATTTAATCACCAAAGTAGCACCATTAAGTGCGTTACTTTGTCGCGGCCAATTTATTTTTTCAGGTCGGCAATATTGGCTTAAATTTTCGCCAACAATATGTGGCCATTGCTTGAAAATTTCTATGCCATTAAACCCTTGTTTTTTAAAACTTTTCCGCCCAATATCCTGACCCAAGCGGCTAATCGGTTTTAACCCTTTATGGGTGCGGTGGTAAGTTTTTGGTTTTTTCATATTTTTAATTTAGCTTAAAGTCAGTAATTTGGCTATACCTATTTAATGGAAGAATTCTCAAAAAAATTATTGTCATGGTACGATAAAAATAACCATGATTTACCATGGCGGGTAACAAATTATGGCGGAATGCAAAATATTGCGCCTAACCCTTATCATATTTGGCTCAGCGAAATTATGCTGCAACAAACTACGGTAAAAGCGGTTAAAAGTTATTATAGCAAATTCATTAATAAGTGGGCAACTGTGCAGAGTTTAGCCGCCGCGCCACAAGATGATGTGCTAACCGCATGGGCAGGGTTAGGCTATTATGCACGCGCCCGAAACTTGCATAAATGCGCCCAATATATATGTAAAAATTTTGACGGTGAATTTCCACAATCCGAACAAAAATTGTTGAAATTACCGGGCGTAGGTGTCTATACTGCTGCTGCAATCGCTGCCATTGCATTTAATAAAAAGGCTAATGTAGTCGATGGAAATATTGAACGCATTTTTTCTCGCGTTACACAGTTAGAAACAGAATTTCCCCGCGCTAAAAAAGCACTTTATAATCGCGCGCAAAAATATCTACCTAAAAATAGATATGGCGACTACGCACAAGCATTAATGGATTTAGGACGGACAATCTGCCAGCCCAAAAATGCAAAATGTCACGACTGCCCTATCGCAAAATTCTGCCAATTGGCATATGATGAAAACCGTCTTAATTACCCCAAAAAAACAGCAAAAAAGCCCAAAAAACACCTTAAAACTCACTTTTTTTGGGTCGAAAAGCCACAAGAATCTCTAGTTTTAATACAAAAACGCCCCGAAAACGGGCTTTTAGGCAATATGTTCGAATTTCCCTCAACCGATTGGGCATTACAAGAAGATGTTTTTGATAATGCTAAGTATTTAGGCTCAATAACCCACATTTTTACCCATATAAAACTTGAAGCCAAAGTTTGGCGGGTCGATGAAAAAAAATTCCAAAAATTAGCAAACTCTTCGCCCAAAATTAACCTGCAAAATAACCATCAATGGGTTAAAAAGTCCGATCTAAAAAATTATGCCTTACCCAGCCTTATGCAAAAAGTTACAAGTCTAGCCCTCTAAAATATTTTAGGGTCTTTATAAAATATATGCGCGCCAATTTGTCCTATTCGTTGCATTGCCCAGCGCCACTTTGGGCTTACATAATCGGCATGATAATGGGTTGAGCCCATAACCAACGGTGCGCGCTTGCTCCCTGCTAAAAAATCTCCCGCAAGTTTTTTCATTTTTTCCCAAGTTTTTAAATCTCTAGGCAAATCCGATTTTCCATCGCAAGCAAATGAGAATTGGCAAGCATTACGCTTTGTCGCATTCTGATAAATTACTCCGCAAATGCTATTGGGGTATGTTTTGCTTAATTTGCGCGTTAAAATAACTTCTGCCACTGCCAATTGCCCCAACTGCGGTTCGCCGCGCACCTCGTGGTAAAGCGCGGTTGTTAAGCAAGTTAAGCTTGTTCGTCCACTTATTAAAGAGGGCTTATATTTAGGGCGTTTTACAGGTTTGCTTGGCTTTAAACTGCTCAAGATAATTGTATCATCTGGTTTGTAATTTTTAGTCGCAAGCTTGCCTTTTACAATGCTAAATTTATTAACTTTCGATACGCTATTTTCAGTCTTCTGCGCTCTGGCAGTTACAACATCCAATATGTTATCGACACTTTGTTCATTGAGCGTTCGTGAATGTACAACAGGCATAGGGGCAGATTGTTCAGGCAAGAAAGCTTCTTTATTGCCTTGTACGTTTCTTTCCAACTGGGCAATTTCGTCACGGTTTAAAATCACCGTTTCATTAGCTCTTAAACTTGTAATATTAAACGGTTTTTCCAATATCTCGATAAATGTAGAATCTCTTTTTTGCGAGCGGTTAATAATAATTTCGCGTGATTTTATACCGCCAAGCGAACCTGATATATCATAAACCGAAACTCCATTGCGCTTCTTAAGAGTGTTTGTTTTACCCAACATATTAAACTCAACATCATATACAAC